>DASPUA010000062.1:0-7068 GCA_035623135.1 Thermodesulfovibrionales bacterium
TTGCAAGAAAATACGAGATGATAAGGGCTACTGGAATCAACTAGAATCCTATATCAGTCAGCATTCAGAGGCACAATTCACTCATGGGATATGTCCTGAATGCACAAAAAACTTATATCCAGAATATTATGAGAAACTTATGGGTAAAGAAGGAAAGCAGAAAGATAACTCGGTATGATGTCTATGGTGATTGTCGTGAGTTGTAAGTGTGATCACATGTGGGATTAAGGTTGGTTATAATAGAGCTACGAGGAGGTGGTGTATGTTCGAAGGACTTTTTCAGCCAATGCATCTGATCATAATTCTTGTGATAGCCCTGATAATCTTCGGGCCAGGTAAACTGCCTGAACTGGGGAAAGGGCTTGGCAAGAGCATCAGGGAATTCAAGAAGGCTATGTCTGGAGAGGAAGAAAAGTCGGCTCCCAAGGTTAAGAAGGAGATTACCTCACCAGAAAAAGTTGAAGTGAAGAAAGAGTCTGTACCGCAAGACGGAGGCGAAAAGAAAGGATAGGACGCTACCAATGTGACAGAAATTAGGCATATGAAGGACTTTTATCCTCCTGAAGAGGTGTCAAGATGACAATAACAATTGAGTTATCAGACAGGGAAGTGCAGTTCCTCAATAAAATGGTGAGCGATATGAGTACCTTTGAAAGTATTACAAGCATTGAAGAAGCCTTAAAGGAATGCATAAGGATGGCTATGTTTGATGAGAGCGAACCGATGGCAGCAGATGAGGGTGTATAATTCTTCGCAAGATAGCTGGGATTTATGGAAAAGGGGGACACCTTACTTCTGGTAAGAAAGCAATAGGTTCGGGTCGATGAAGATGCACGGTCTGTGGATATGTCTATAATCCTTCAATGGGGGATCCCGTGGGAGGTGTTCCCGACGAAATTCCCTTTGAGCAACTGCATCAGGAGTGGGGATGTCCCACCTGTGGCGCCACCAAAGATTTGTTCGAAAAAATATCGTCTATCGTGCATAACAGTGCGCACGCTGCTCGCCAAGAACGAGCCTCCTTTGAAATAAATCTGTCACTTCTCACCAATGGCAAACCTGGCCCCCATTTCATACGCCTTCTGGCAATCTTTTGGAAACACTTCCTTGCGTCTTTTTGTTTTTTTCTCAGGATCAAAACGGTCAGAAACCACCTTTGAATAATCCTCAAACTGGTATGTATCAAAACTGCAAAGATACTCAGAATACCCGAATATCATCTTTAGATAGTTTTCATGAAGACCGAAGTGTTGAAGATAACTACGTTCCTTCATTTGTTCTTCTGTAGAATTCATTGTATAGATAACCCCTGTCTTCATCTTCCTGGGGAAAAGAGATTGTGGAGGGTCGGTATATGTCAGGTAAGGAAACAATAAACGCTCAATAAAGGACCTCATCTCTCCAGAGACATATCCAAAATAGATCGGAGAGCCCAGGATGATAGCATCGGCTTCCTCAATCCTTTTGAAGACTGGTGTCAAATCATCCTGCACCGCGCACCTACCATAACTTTTACCACCTTTGGTTTTACAGGCAAAGCAGCTTATGCATCCCTTAAAGTCGAGATCGTATAGATGAATCAGTTCTGTTTCTGCTCCTTTTGAGGCGGCACCTTCAAGAGCCTTCTCAAGGAGTAGTGCTGTGTTCCATTTTTTCCTTGGGCTTCCATTACACGCCATAATCCTCATTGTTATTTCTCCCTTGATGTGAAGGTATCGCTTATTCTTCTGGCAAATGAGAAAAGTTTGAATTAGTGACAGGATAAAGCAGGCTATGTGATATCCTGTTTTATCCTGTCAAATTCCTCCTTGGAGATCTCTCCCTTGGCATACCTTTTCTTCAGGATATCAAGTGCTGTTTCCTCTGATTTTGTCTCATGCCTTTTCCCCGCAGCGATAATCCATCTGACAAAGTAGACAAACCCGATAATAACAGCGACCCAAAAGGCGATCATCAGGAATATCGGGATCAAGAAAAAGGTGCCAGCCCCGAGGCCCCAAGGTTCCCAGCTCCAATGAAAACTTCTTTCCCATGCTGTAGCGTGGCTAGGGAACGATACAAACGCAACCAGCACTATCAAGGCGATGAAGAGCTTTTTCACGTTTTCTCCTTCTTCTCTATTCTATAGCGATATGCATCTGAACACAACAACAATGTGAGGTGCCATCAGCCCTTTTCAAACACCCAGAGCCTTTTCTACAATATAAGGAAAGCAAGATGTCGTTCACGGGCTGGCAGAAAGCAGCGATGAAGACCCCGACTGGAGGCAAACAGGGGATAGCCCCTGTCATCATATCGGCAAGCAGAGCCACTGACATCCCTGCGCTGTACCCTGAGTGGTTCATGCACAGGTTAACCCAGGGTTATATCAAATGGATCAACAGGTTCAATGGTCAACCCGCATATGGACAGGTAAGAGCGATAGGCACCGAGGCATGTTTTCAGAAATCAAAGGACAAGTAAGATGTTCCCTATAAGAGATACTGTTCCCAATAGAACGTTCCCTTCCACTACGTGGGGAATAATAATAGTGTGCGGAATTGTTTTCTTTTTTGAAACCGCCCTCCCGCAGGAACTCCTTGAGGAATTTACCTATTATTTTGGGATCGTTCCTATTGAATATACAAAACGCCACCGCCATGGTCTTCCCCTGATGGATTACATTTCCTTCCTGACCACAATGTTCCTACATGGAGGATGGCTGCACTTTTTCGGCAATATGTGGTTTCTCAAGGTGTTTGGAAGTAAGGTTGAGGATCGTATGGGACACGGGAGATTTCTTCTGTTTTATCTGGTGGCAGGCATCCTGGCTAGTATATTCTATATCTATTTCAGCCCACGGTCATCCATGCCTGTTATCGGTGCGTCTGGGGCAATCGCTGGTGTCATGGGGGCATACTATGTAATGTTCCCACGTGCGAGAATACTGACACTGATTCCCATTTTCATATTTCCCTGGTTTGTCGAACTACCTGCAGTATTCTTTTTGGGATGGTGGTTCTTGATTCAGTTATTCTCGGGAACTTTTGCGCAGGTGTTACCTGCAGCTGGTGACGGGGTAGCATGGTGGGCGCATATCGGAGGGTTCGTTGTTGGGATCATCCTGATGCCTTTTTTTGCACGGAGATACCGCTGAAAGAGAATCGGGTATAATAGAGATAGAGGAGGTGTGCCATGTTTGAAGGACTTTTTCAGCCGATGCACTTGATCATAATTCTTGTGATAGCCCTGATAATCTTCGGGCCGGGTAAACTGCCTGAACTGGGGAAAGGGCTTGGCAAGAGCATCAGGGAATTCAAGAAGGCCATGTCGGATGCCGACAAGGATAGTGATGTTGCAAAGGAGGTTAAGGAAGCACCAAAAGAAATCACAACCCCCACGACAATAGGGATGAAGCAAGAGGGTGCTTCAAAGGAATCCGAGGAGACCAAAAAAGGGTAGCATAAGGATCCCCTCAAGGCGGAGAGGTCTGCGGGGCCGGGGCATTGCTATTTTGGGATTGGATACCCCGCTGCTTTCCATGCTTTTAGTCCGCCATTTATGTTTACCGCATTTTTGTATCCCATCTCATTCAATGTCTTGGTCGCCAATGGCCCTCTGAGATCAATACCGCACTACACAATAATGGTGGCATTCTTATCAGGCACGAGCGTATTGATTTTGAATTCCAACATGCCTCGTGAGAGATTTAATACCCCTGGAATGTAGCCCGTTTCAAATTCCTCTTTGTCCCTCACATCCAGGATTATGATGTCTTCTTTGGTATCGATCATTATGATTGGATATAATTATTTGTCTGGGCGTAGCTGATCCCATTTTGAACTTGGGCAATAGTAACGACCAACAAAAAAGTAGTGATTGCTTCCTCTCATTCTCAGATCATATCGCATCTTTCAGACAATTATCCTCGTTCCGGCGCTGGCTTGCATTGCGGCGATCAAATCTTCAGGTTTTGCAATGACGGCATCCCTTCCTCCCTGTTGGAGAAACTGGATGGCTGCGGCTATCTTAGGCCCCATGCTGCCGGACGGAAACTGTCCCTCGGCCAGGTATCTCTCTGCGTCTTTTACCGTAAGCCTCTCGAGTCTCTGCTCCTTGTCCGTCTCCCAGTGAAGGTACACCCCATCCACGTCAGTAAGGATCACAAATCTCTCCACGCGTAATTCAGAGGCAAGACAACTTGCGGTCAGGTCCTTGTCTACGACCGCATCAATGCCTTTCAGTAGCCCCTCTTCTTCCACCACCGGGATGCCCCCGCCTCCTGCGGCAATGGGGATAATGCCATGTTCAAAGGCGGTCCTTATCCCCTGCATCTCCACGATCTCGTGGGGCCTTGGTGACGGTACAACCCTTCTCCATCCCCGCCCTGGGATCTCCCGCATCTTCCACCCCTCGCGAATATATTGCACGGCATCACTCTCTTGGTAATAAGGACCTATGGGCTTTTCGGGTTCCTTGAATGCGGGGTCGTCCTTTGCCACAACAACGTGGGTGATAATAACCGAAACGGTCTTGTCCACCCCGAGCTTCCTCATCTCATTCCCCAGACTTTCCACCATCATGGCGCCAATCCCTCCCTGGCTGTCAGCAACGCAGATGTACAGTGGCATGGGAGGGACATACTCCCTGGCACATTCGTTCCTAAGAAGGATGTTCCCCACAATAGGACCGTTTCCATGGGTAATGACGACCCGTGTTCCTTGTGAGATGAGTGCCGCAATCGGTCTCATACAGGCATCGGTGTGGTGGAACTGCTCTTCGATATAGCCCCTCTCACCTGGGAGGATGAGGGCATTGCCGCCAAGGGCTATGAGTACGCTGCCTTCAGCGCACATGTGCCTTCAGAAATGATCCTGCCAGGGTGTTGAGGTCAACATCGAAATCATAAAAGACCCGCACTGCCGGTTTGTCGATTGGTAAGATCCTTCTGAGGTCCACAGGCGTGGCGATAATGACCACATCAGCAGGGACCCTGGAGATGGTCTCTCCCAGATCTTTCATCTGCGAGGGGGAGTATCCCATGGCGGGAAGCACCGGACCTATGTGAGGGAACTTCTGATACATCTCCTGCAGGGAACCCGCTGCATAGTGTCTTGGGTCCATGAACTCTGACACGATACCCCTGGACGCAGCAACTCCCGCTCCGTAAGGCATCCCTCCATGGGTAATGGTCGGTCCATCCTCTATCACCAGGGCTCTCTTGCCTTTTATTGCTTCGTAATCACTGATGGAAAAAACAGAACTGGTCTCAAGAACGTTGGCATCGGGATTCTCCGTCCGAATAACGGCCTCTATCCCTTTCCTGTCACTCTCCTTTGCCTCGTTTATCTTGGTGATGATGAGAAGATTTGCTCTCCTCAGATTCACTTCGCCGGGGTAAAAGAGCATCTCATGCCCCGGCCTCAGGGCATCAATGAGCACGATCTCGAAATCAGGATATATGAAAGGAAAGTCATTGTTACCGCCATCCCAGATGATGACCTGAGAGAGATTCTCCGCATCACGGAGGACTTTCTGATAGTCGACGCCGGCATACACCGTGATGCCCTTTTCTACGAGGGGCTCGAATTCTTCCCTCTCTTCGATGGTACATGAACCCCGGTCAATATCCTCCATGGTGGCAAACCTCTTCACAGGGACAAAATCACAGTACGCCATGGGATGGCGTATCACAGATACCCTGCTTCCCATTTCCTTGAAAGCATGGGCCAGTTTCCTTGTGATGATGGACTTGCCGCATCCGGTCCTCACAGCACAGACAGAGATGATGGGAACTGCTGGCCCAAGCATGGTGTGTTCAGGCCCTGGTAGGAGGAAATCCGCGCCCCGGGCAAGACAGAGCGAGGCCCTGTGCATGACATATTCATGAGAAACATCACTGTAGGAAAATATTACTCTGTGCACTCTGTGTTTTGAGAGTAACGATTCCAGTTCCACTTCTGGATGAATGGCTATTCCTTCAGGATAGTATGGACCTGCAAGTTCCGGGGGGTACACCCTTTTCTCTATATAGGGTATCTGAGCGGCGGTAAATGCGACAACTTCACTCCTGGGATTGTCCCTGTACAGCATGTTGAAGTTATGGAAGTCCCTGCCCCCTGCTCCCATGATAATGACCTTCTCTTTTTTCAATTCTTCAGCCATTTTCGCGGCAATCCTCTTGTTTTAAAAATGAATGCAGATATGGAGGATGAAAAGCCCGGGACGATACATTATCCACAGACAGCCATGATCGCCTTATCCAGAATATCGAGCCCTCTTTCCATCTGCTCCTCTGTCACGATCAATGGCGGCGCAAGGCGTATCACGTTCTTGTCCACACCGCACTCTGCGAGTATCAATCCTTTCTCCAGACAGTGATCCATGATCTTCTTCAGCTCTTCGGTGAAGGGCTCCTTCCCTTGCTTCACAAACTCTATTCCCACCATCAGACCGAGCCCCCTCACATCTCCTATGCAGGGGTATTTCGTCTGCATGGTCCTGAGCCTCTCAAGAGTGTAATGCCCCACTGTAGTCGCATTCTCCAGAAGCCCCTCTTCTTCAATGACCTTGAGCGTGGCAATAGCAGCAGCACAACCGATAGGGTTCCCGCCAAAGGTCGTCCCATGGGCACCGGGAGGCCATTTCAGCATAATCTCCTTACTGGCTGCCACAGCGCTTAAAGGCATACCGGACGCTATCCCCTTCGCAATGGTCATAATATCAGGGATGACACTAAAATGTTCTGAGGCAAACCATTTCCCTGTCCTCCCCACGCCTGCCTGGACTTCATCGAGGATGAGCAGGATGTCCCACCTGTCGCAAAGGGTCCTCAGATTCCTGAGGAATTCTTCAGGCGGGACCACATAGCCCCCTTCACCAAGAACAGGCTCCATGATAATGCAGGCGATCTCGTCGGGATGGATGAGGTGTTTAAACAGCCTTCCGAGGTACTCAAAGCAGTCCAAGCTGCACGTATCAGGCCTCTGGTCAAAGAAGCAGCGGTAGCAGTAAGGGTAGGGTGAGTGGTAGATGGAAGGGACAAAGGGCTGGTACTGCCTTCTGTAACGTATGCTTGATGTGGTGAGG
>DASPUA010000063.1:0-4018 GCA_035623135.1 Thermodesulfovibrionales bacterium
TCAACATTGTATTGCAGAGGACTCAACCGATAAGGCAGAATAACTCCCAATGGAACAGAAAAGAGCTAATGGATACCAGCATCTAACAAGCTAACAATAAAAGAAAAAGTAGGTTATGTTACGTATAGCAGGGTGGAACCCGTATTTAGAAAGATCACTTTTTGGGTAGAAGATGTCGCGTTACGGCTTTGAAAGCTGGACTGAGGACAAATTTATAAAGTGGCTTCTGGCTTGGGTTTCAGTCTAACTAACTTTAAATGAATAATATTTATCGCATGCATTATTTCTGTATAGTTGCCTCATTTATGTGCATTCGGATATTTTCTGCTACAATTCTGCTACACTAACAAAATATGTTTGACTGTGATCTTGAGTTGGAAGCCGTATGCCAAGTATCGAAGATATATTGAAGGGGTTCGAGACTCATAGGGCTTGGGAGGACCTGCCCCCCGAAAATTGTGCAACTTGTAATTAGAGTGCGGGCGTATAATAACCACTCAGACGAGGAGGCAGGGGATGAAGAAGACAAGGTATTCTGAGGAGCAGATCGTTGGCATACTGAACGAAGCGGACGCCGGCATTCCGGTGTCGGAACTGTGCCGGAAGTACGGGATTAGCGATGCGACCTATTACAACTGGAAGGCGAAGTACGGGGGGATGGCCGCCAGCGACGTGAAGCGGCTCAAGCAGTTGGAGGATGAGAACCGACGGTTAAAGCAGCTGGTGGCGGACCTCACGCTCGATAACCAGGCGCTGAAGGCGGTAGTAACAAAAAACTTCTAGGGCCCAAGGCACGCAGAGAAGCGGCGATGCATATGATTAACTGCTTTGGGCTGAGTCACAGACGGGCAGGAACAACCCCAGTCACCTTGACAAGAGTTAACGTGTAGGTTAACATACTTTAGTGGGTAAGACAGTAATCTTCTATAAGACAGCTGACGGCAAATACCCGGTGCAGGAGTTTCTTGATTCGCTGCCGGGAAAAGCGGCGCAGAAAGTGGCGTGGGTATTGAACCTGATCGAGGACTTGAATATTGTGCCGTCGACGTACTTCAGGAAGCTTGTTAGTACCGAGGAAATCTGGGAGTGCAGGATACAGCTTGGCTCTAATGCTTACCGGATATTCTGCTTCTTTGACGGTCATTCCATTGTCGTCCTGACCCACGGATTGATCAAGAAGACTCAGAAGACGCCGCAGAGGGAGATTGAGAGAGCCGAGGCTTACAGAAGAGATTATTTACAGAGGAGGTTAAAGGAATGAGTGATCTGAAGAAATATGTTCAGGAGAGAAAGAAGAGGGATAAGGCCTTTGCCGAGGGGTATGACGAGGGCTACGAGCAATTTAAGATCGGTGTGGTGCTTAAACAGGCCCGTGAGAAGGCGGGGCTGACGCAGGAAGAACTCGCTCAGAGACTAAAGACAAAGAAGACAGCTATCTCACGGATCGAGAACCATGCTGAGGATATCAAGCTCTCGACCCTAGAGAAGGTAGCCCATGCCCTCGGGAAAAGGCTGGAAGTGAAAATCGCCTGAAACCCTGCGTTCTTACGCGTCGATCCGCACGTCGACCAGCTTCGCGACTTCTGGAAGTATCTTGTCCAAGTAGAGGAAGAGGGTGCTCCCTGTCTCAATTGCCACTGCCAGCTGAAGGATATCAAGCGTCCTGCCATGACGTGAGCCGATCAATTCAGGCTTCTCCCCTCTATGCCGCATGGTGGTGGACGCGCTTTTCCACCTCAGGCCCGATCGTGCGCTGGGCAATGCGAAGCTCGTAGTCCGCCTGCAGACCCATCCAGACCTCCGGCGATGTGCCGAAATACCTGCCTAGCCGGATCGCTGTGTCGGCGGTTATGGCTCGCCTGCAGTTAACGATAGCGCTTACGCGGCCAGGGGGCACGGCGATGTCGCGGGCAAGCCTGTTGATACTGATCCCCATCGGTTTCATGAATTCCTCAAGGAGGATCTCCCCCGGGTGAATCGGCTCAAGAAATCTCTGTGTTGAAGTCATGGCACACCTCTAATGGTAGTCTGCTATTTCAACATCATAGGCGTCTCCGTCTTTCCAGAAAAAGCAGATTCGCCACTGATCGTTGATCCTGATACTGTATTGCCCCTTGCGATCTCCCTTCAGGGCTTCGAGACGGTTGCCCGGGGGGATCCTGAGGTCCTCAAGGTGCCTGGCTCGGTGAAGATACAGGAGCTTTCGACGTGCAACCCGTTCGATCGAGCGAAACCTCGGCACGTCCAGATCGTTGAATAGGTCCCTGGTTTTTGCATCATGGAAAGAACTGATCATCTGCCCTATTCTATTACGCAGGGCGTAATATGTCAAGCAACATAGGGCCACAAGGAAAATAAAAAAGGGCTGCTCTTGCAAACCCTTGATTTCATTGGCGTCCCCAGCGGGATTCGAACCCGCGTTACCGCCTTGAAAGTGTGTTTAAGCCATTTTATGTAAGTGGGCCACTGGCAACGGTTCCAGCAAAACCGATTGAGGTTAAAGCACAAACTGCCTTTCTACATATTCCGGCTATTCTGCCCGAATCTGCATAAAACGCAGAAAACTACTACAATTCTACTACAGTAAAACAATCAACTGTCACGATTCCAGGTCCGAGATTTTGGAGTCTGTTCGTTTATTGGATAATGCCGTTTGTTTTTGTTCAGGACAGTTTGTTTGTATGTCTCGGCCTCAGAGAGACTTCTGATTTACACCCCTTGGCCCGGCTCGGATAGATAACCTTCGAACCTTTCCGCCTTATGAGTTCCTCCTCCCTCGGGAAGAGAATTGGGTGCGGCAAGACGGACGCATCTGCTCATTTATTGCGCCCATATTTTATTCCAAGTTTGTCCATGCGTGCCCTAAGAGTGTTCGCCTTGATACCTAAGAGCTCGGCCGCTCCACCTGGACCATGAACCTTGCCCTTGGTCATCCTCAATACATTACTGATGTGCAAGGATATTAGCTCATCAAGTTTTAAGGGGTTACGTATGTGAGCCCCTTCACGGCGATCAAGAGTTATTGTTTCTTTATCGGCAGGTAATAGAGAATCAAACACGAGTTGTCCGCCACGATGTCGTATCAGTTCCCTTTCCACCAGATTTTCCAACTCTCGCACATTTCCCGGCCAATTATAATTCACCAATCTTTCCAGCACGCCCGGTGCAACAGCGGGAGGGGTTGAAATACCGAGCTCAATGGATTTCCTTGAAATAAAATGGCTGATGAGCGAGGGAATGTCTTCTTTCCGTTGACGAAGAGGTGGAAGAATTATGGGGAAGACATTTAATCGGAACCAGAGATCTTCACGAAATCGCCCAGAGGCGATCATCTCCTCAAGATTTCTGTGAGTGGCCGATATAATGCGGACATCTACCGGTATGGAATTTGTTCCTCCCACACGCTCGATCTCTCTTTTTTGAATGACATGCAGCAGCCTCACCTGAGCCTGCAACGGCAGCTCTCCAATCTCATCCAGAAAAACAGTTCCCTTGTCGGCCCGTTCGAATCGCCCCCTCCTTTGGCTGACTGCCCCGGTGAAAGCTCCTTTTTCGTGACCGAAGAGCTCGCTGTCGAGAAGAGTCTCAGGGATGGCCCCGCAGTTGACCTTGATAAAAGGGCCATCCTTGCGGGGTGAAGAATAATGAATCGCATTGGCGATGACCTCTTTTCCCGTACCCGTCTCCCCCAGCAAAAGCACGGGGCTGTTAAGGGACGCCACCTGCCGAACCATCTCCATCACTGCTTTCAGACCAAAATCCGAACCAATGATTTCATCGCCTGAAGCTGACCACAGTTCACCAAACAGGTACCGGTTGTCGTCGGCCAGCATGTCTTTCAATCGGCTGACTTCCTGATGCCGGAGTTTCAGTTCATCATGGGCCTTACGAAGCTCCTCCGTCCGCTCGCGCACCAGTTCCTCCAAATGCTCACGGTAGAGCAGATTCTCCTTCATAAGACGTGCTTTCTCAAGTGCCCGTTCGATGACGACCTCAAACGCTTTTGTATCCTCGACCG
>DASPUA010000064.1:0-4474 GCA_035623135.1 Thermodesulfovibrionales bacterium
CCCCTGCTCGTTGACCATTTCATAAAGAAGTGTTCTGGAACACCCCGCCGTCTATCCCCTGATGCCATGAATCTCCTCATGCATTATCCATGGAAGGGGAATGTGCGGGAACTCGAAAATATAATAGAGAGGGTTCTCCTCCTGACCGATGAGGAAGAGATCACCCCCCAGGACATACCTCTGGAGGTCAGTCACACCGATTGGGAGAATACCATGTTCCCCAAATTGGAGAAAACGGGAATAGATCTTGATGCCATAGTGGAAGGAATAGAAAAAAAATATCTCCTCGAAGCACTTCATCTCACCGATGGAACAAAGACAGAGGCCGCAAAGTTATTGAATCTTTCTTTCAGGTCTTTCAGGCACAGGCTCCAGAAATACGGGATAAAGTAGTTCGGGAGTGTCCTGAATTACAGTATGATCCGCTCAGGATGAGTATAGATATTGAATCTGTCGCCCCTCACAAAGCCCACGATGGTCACTCCACGCTTCTCGGCAATCTCCACCGCAAGGTGTGTGGGAGCAGTACGGGTGGCAAGGACAGGGATGCCCCATCGGGAACACTTTGACGAGATCTCAGAGGAGATTCGCCCGCTTGCAAGTAATATTTTCCCTGAAAAGGGGATATGCTCAAGCAGGGCATAGCCGATCACCTTGTCCACCGCGTTGTGCCTTCCAATGTCCTCAGCAAGACAGATAATGAGCCTGCCATCCGAAAGCGCAGCACTATGTACACATCCTGTGGTCTTGTAGAGATCTGACCTGGCCTGAAAGTCGTTAAAAATATATTTCAGGCTATTGCTGTGCAGGGCAAATGTATCAGTTATGGTACCTTCTTCCTCTTTTCTTTCAAAGGTGATACCGCCTACACATCCTGAGGTAATGGTTTTCCCCTCTGTCACCACCTCCCCTTCCGCAGGGATGTCCACGGATATTTCGTCTCCGTACGTGATACTCATCCTCTCCGCGCACCAGTTTCCCCTTATAATTCCTTCCGTCATCATAAGACCTACGACGAGTTCCTTCACCATATGCGGTGTGCAATAGAGACCCATTATCTCCTTTCCATTGATTGATATTCTTACCCTTTTCTCAAGGGCAACAAGGTCTTCCACATACTCAGTAACGCCACTCCTATGCCTGCAGACCCTCCTCTTCGCAACCTTTTCCATAGTGGATTTTATATGTTTATCCGCCCTTTCGTCAAACCTGTATAGTGGCTTCATGCGCGTAAAAAGCCACTTTTCAGTTGAATCACCACGTTATTATCGATATAATAGACCAATGCGCTCTGCGAATTGATTATGAAAAAGCTTTTTACACTCATCTTCGTCTTCATGCTATTCCCTCTTGCCTATGCAGATGAACTTGATGGCACGAGACCGATTCAAGTATCCATGACCTCAGCTGATTCCCTTACAAACCTCAAGAGAGGCAAGGAGCTTTTCGATAAGGCAAAATATACCGAGGCACTGGAACACTTCACAAGTGCCTATGACGAGATTCCTGTCATGAGGGATTTTACGCTCCTCATGATGGCAACACTCTATCACAGGACGGCAAGATTCGATGACTCAGTGGACTCACTCCGCAAGCTCCTTGAGACCTATCCGGATTCGCTGTTCGTGCAAAGGGCAAGGGCATTACAGATCAATTCGCTTATGCAAGCTGCGGAAACGGCTCCAAAGGAAAAGAGATTCTCGGGGAAGAGTGCCATTATCATCACCTGTCTGGAATCCTACGTGGCTGATTATCCTGAGGACTTGGAAATGGTATTTTCCCTGGCACAGGTAATGAAACAAGTCGGAAATGTCCAGAAGGCGAAAAAGCTCTTCATCCGGATCTATACAGGTGTCGGCCCATATTCAGAATCCGCGCTTAAGGAACTCCAGCCCTCCGATATCACCATGGATGATATTCTTATGAAAGCATCAAACCTCATCAAGGCATTCGAATATAAGAAAGCGGAAACCCTCATCAGAAAAACACTCCAAAGAGCTGATGGCGGGGAGAAGGACGAACTTTACAAAAAGCTCGGTCTTGCCCTCTTCAGGCAGAAAAAATACAGGGAAGCTGCTGACACATTTCTGAAAGGAGGGGACTTGTATGACAGTGCCCGTTCCCTTTATCGGGCAGGAGACTTCATCGCGTTCAATGAAATCCTCTCCACACTTGTTTCCATGGAAGACAAACGCGCGGGATCGCTCTTGCTCGCATATGCCTCAGCAAAAAGAAGAGAGGGCAAGAAGGACGACAGTCTGAGTATGTATGCCGAACTGAGGAAAAAGTTTCCACAGTACGGAGGGGATGCGCTGTGGGGAATTGCCTGGACATACTACCGCGCAGGTGATTATGCAGAGGCATTAGAGATTTTGACTGAGCTCAATGACCGTACCCCTGATCCCCGATACCGTTACTGGAAACAGCAAAGTAACCTCAGGAACAAAGCCGGCACGGCTTCTTCTGAAAATCAGATGAACGTTCCTGTTTCCCAAAAAGATTTTTACAGTCTGCTCACACTCATGAGCGATACTGCCCGGTTTAGCGGCCGTTCCCTCAGGCAGATCGCGTATACGCCGGCTCATGATCAGCCGGTGACTGTACGCAGGCAGACCTCTCTCGAACTAGAAGGACTACCCCCTGAGATCCGCTCTTCATTGGAAAGGTTCCGGATTCTTATGGAGCTTAACATGAGCGAGGATGCGATCTCAGAGCTTGTCCGCATATCAAATCGCATCTCAAAACCCGACGAGCTTGTTTATTTATGCCGCACCTTGCAAAATGCAGGAGCTTACAAACGGGCCATATCTCTTGTATCAAGATTCACGGCGCAGGCGATGCAGGGCGTCAGCGAAACAAACATTCATGACATCCTGTATCCCGTCGCATATTGGTCAGCAGTCCTCGAAATATCTGAACACAATACGCTGGACCCTTTTCTTCTTTTGTCAGTGATAAGGGAAGAGAGTCGTTTTGATCCGCGTGCCCGTTCTGTTGCCGGCGCTCTTGGCCTTTTGCAGGTCATGCCCCGTACTGCACACAAGCTCAGCAGACACCTTAATCTGGACATCTCGGATGATGCCGCACTCTACGACATAAAAACAAATATAACCATTGGCGGATACTACCTTAACTCTCTGCTGAAGGAGTTCGGGTCTCTGCCTGCTGCCCTTGCCGCTTATAATGCAGGCCGTGACAAGGTGAGAGAGTGGATAAAGGAAGGACACTACAGATCCGTTGACGAGTTCATTGAAGATATACCGTATGACGAGACCAGAGACTACGTAAAACGTGTGCTCTTGACGTATGCAACCTATATGAACCTATGGGAAAAACAATAGGGAAAAAGGGAGAGGCAGTGGGGAAAACACTCTTTGATGACAATACATTTTCCAAAAGCTTTAACAACAAGAAGGAGGAGAAACCATTGAACAGACTGAAAAATCTTGATGAAAAAATTTCAAATGCAGTAAGTAAGGTGAAGGCCCTGAAAGAGGAAAAGGTGGTGTTAGAGCGGAGGATCAGGGAACTTGAGGCACAGCTCGCAGAGAAAAACCAGGAAGTGGAAAAACTCTCTTCTGAAAAGGCGGCAATAAAAACTCAGGTGGAAGATCTCTTGAACGAACTTGAAACGCTGGAGATTGGATAAACAATGGGCTCCATAGAAGTGTATATACTCGGCCAAAAGTACACCATAAAGGGTGATGCACCTGAAGAATACATACAACAGCTTGCCAATTATGTCCAGGACAAGATAAAAGAGGTATATACCAATTCACCCAGCATCACCCCTGTCAAGGCATCGATCCTGGCAGCCATAACCATCGCAGATGAACTCCACAGACTCAGAAACGAGGAGGAGAACCTCACAAGGAGCATAGAAGAAAAAACAGTCGAGCTCACGCGGTTGTTTGACTAGGACCTCTTCAACACGCAATGCGCAACACTGCGTAAAGATTCTTCTCCCTTTCCGAACTGAGAGAGCACAAACGCGAGTGCCTTGAGTGCATGGGTGTAGGGGCTATATGCCTACTGCCTCCACCTGAAAACCCTTAGTGCAGACATCTCACCAATGACATTGATTTCGGAAAGAGATTCTTCTTTACTTATCTCCGGCACTACGACATCACACAGTGCACCACAGAAAGAATACACTACAAGTCACCGTGAAAAAGTATTGTTTACCCCTCTTACCATGGCAAGTGGTTGTGTCATGCTGTGCAGGTTCTGGTAAAATATCAATCACGTTCCTCACTGGAGGTCATAATTATGTTTTTGCCTATATTCCTTGCAACATCTTTGCTGGTGGGTGCACATCAGCCTTTACCACAATCACCTTCTGAGGCTGTTCCTGTCACTGGTCAGGATAAGGCCAGAGAAACATAGCAGGAGGAGGGTGAGCATGAAACAACCATCGCGAAGCCTGTCATAACGAAGCACAGCGTTATGGTGGAAGGCAGGAAAATATGCTATA
>DASPUA010000065.1:0-2923 GCA_035623135.1 Thermodesulfovibrionales bacterium
TGAAGTAATGGTTAAGGGAGAAGAGTTCGTCCACCACTCTTGGTGTAAGGTATCTTCTCACTTCCTTATCGCCGAGCAACAGTTTCCTGAACTCCCTCTTTTCTTTCCAGCTTTTCATGGCATTCTTTTGTACAATGGCATATGCACTTTCTCTTGAGAGCCCTTTCTCTGTGAGGGCAAGCATCACCCGTTGGGAGTTATACAGTCCATAGCTTGCCGCAATATTCTGCTTCATTCGTTCGGGATACACCTGGATGCCATCCAGTATGGTCTTGAGGCGATGGAGCATGTAATCAGCAAGCAGGGAGCTGTCAGGGATAGTGATACGTTCCACGGACGAATGGGATATGTCCCTTTCATGCCACAGGGCAATATCCTCCAGTGAAGAGAGGGCATTTGCCCTCAGAACCCTCGCGAGACCTGACAGGTTTTCCGAGCCAACCGGATTTCTCTTGTGTGGCATGGCAGACGAACCCTTCTGTCCCTCTTCGAAGGGCTCTTCTGCCTCCAGGACTTCTGTCCTCTGGAGGTGGCGAATCTCTACCGCTATCCTTTCGATGGATGCGCCGATGAGGGCCAACGTCATAAGGTACTCGGCATGTCGGTCCCGTTGAATTACCTGCGTCGCAACAGGTTCAGGTGTGAGACCAAGCCTTTTACAGACCTTCTCCTCAATGACCGGAGGGACGCTGGAGAAGGTACCTACTGCTCCGGAGAGTTTTCCTATGCTGATACGCTCCTTTGCCGCTTCCATCCTCTCCAGATTCCTCCCCATGTCCTCGTACCAGAGTGCGAACTTGAGGCCAAAGGTCATGGGTTCTGCATGGACGCCGTGGCTGCGGCCCATACAGGGTGTGTCCTTGTATTTGAAAGCCTGGGATTTCATAACACCCAAAAGGCCTTTAATATCCTTTATGATGATGTCCGAGGCTTCCTTCATGAGGAGGGACTGTGCGGTATCAACGATGTCTGAGGAGGTGAGGCCTTTATGGATAAATCTTGATTCATTACCCACATTCTCTGCCACAGAGGTGAGAAAGGCGATGACGTCATGTTTCACGGTCTTCTCTATCTCATCGATTCTGTCCACATCAAAACGGGCTTTTTTCTTTATAGTCTGTAACGCGGATTTCGGAATCTCCCCCATGGATGCCCATGCCTCACATGCGGCGATCTCCACCTCAAGCCACTTCATGTATTTGTTCTCAAGCGTCCATATCCTGCCCATCTCGGGTCGTGTATACCTTGGTATCATGGTGTCTCCTTACTGCGAGAAAAGTAGCGTGATGTTCACGCGGTGATTCATCATGCACACGTCAGGGAGCCGGACTGTGTCACGGTCCTCCTACGTTCCCGTTGAAAGTCTTTCGATTAACATAAGAGGAAGCCCGGCATCGCGCATCTTTTTCTGTGTCTTCTCGATGGCATACTCAAGCCTCACAAACTCCAGCGTATCATCACCGAATATCGCATAACACGCCCTTGGGTCCCTGTCCCTTGGTTGGCCCACGCTTCCGGCATTTATAATATACCGCTCATTTTTTCCGAGCCTGGCCTCATATTTGTAGGTAATCATTTCTCCTGACGGCACCCGTTCTATCACAAAAGGCAGATGGCTATGGCCGATCATGCACAACCGATGTTTAAAGTAGTGAAAATTGACTTCAGCATCCCATAAGGTGAGGAGATAATGCCATGCCTCCGGTTCCTTAGGGGTCGAGTGCACAATGAGCATATCTTCCTTCTTTAAGTCCTTTGTAACTGGCAAGATCTCGATGAATTTCCTGGACTCAGGGGTAAGCACCTCCTGTGTCCAGAGGATGGCAGCCTTTGCATATTCATTGAAATACTGTATGTCTGTCAGACCAATGGTTGCCCAGTCGTGATTTCCCGCGAGAAGGGTTCTACAGTTTTTTTTCAACAGTTCCACGCATTCATTTGGATTTGGTCCGTACCCGACCGCATCTCCGAGAAACAGGATCTCGTCTATCTTCCTTTTCTTAACATCCCGAAGGACTACCTCGAGGGCTTCGAGGTTTGCATGGACATCTGAGATGATCGCGTAGCGCATTATCTCACCCTTTTGCCTTCTATTCCTTTTGCAATGGTATCAAGGATACCGTTAATAAAGGATGCCGACTCGTTGGTGGAAAACCTTTTCGCAATCTCGATGGCCTCGTTTATGGTCACCGCAGAAGGAATGTCAGAGCGGTAGAGGAGTTCATATGTTGCAAATCTGAGGATGTTTCTGTCAACCGCAGCCATCCTCTGCAGGACCCAATGTTCGGCTGCCCTCTGTATGGCGGTGTCTATGTCTGCAAGGTTCTTAAGGGTGCCGCGTACGATATCCTCTGTGAATTTTCGAAGGTCGGCATCGCCATTCTTGTCAGCCCAGAACCGGTCGAAATCTTTCTTTTCCGGCCTTGCGCCTGTAAAGTCGAACTGAAAGAGGAATTGAAACGCATACTCCCTTCCCTTTCGGCGCCTCATGCCAATTTCTTCATCACCTGGGCCATCTCTATGGCGGTAATGGCTGCATCCCACCCCTTGTTCCCGCTCTTGGTTCCTGCCCTTTCCACTGCTTGTTCAATGGTATCCGAGGTGATTATACCAAAGGCAATGGGTGTCCCTGTTTCCATGGAAGCAGATGCTATGCCTTTGGATACCTCCGCCGATACATATTCGAAATGTGGTGTTGCTCCTCGTATAACCGTACCAAGGCAGATGAGAGCGTGGTATGTCCCTTTCGATGCGAGCTTGCGTGCTATCATGGGAATCTCAAACGAGCCCGGAACCTTCACAACCTCTATATCTTTTTCACTGGCACCATGCCTGCGGAGTGCGTCTAACGCGCCATCAAGGAGCTTGCTTGTAATAAAATCATTGAACCTGCTGACAATAATGCCAAACTTCAATCCCTCTG
>DASPUA010000066.1:0-4210 GCA_035623135.1 Thermodesulfovibrionales bacterium
AAGCTGGTGGAGCCCAAGACCATCGAGAGAAGTGAAGGAAAGGCAAAGCGGGTAGTGGATAAAAGGAGATTATAATAAACCGCTCAGCAACAGATGTCAGCGTTCAGCTATTCGTTCGTTATTGTTACAGACTGAAGGCTGATAGCAATAGGCTGATAACTTGAACAGGAGGCATTTATGAAGGTTGAACAAATATCCATATTCCTTGAAAACAAGTCGGGAAGGCTTGCCGAGGTGACGGATTTGCTGGCAAAATCGGGAATCAATATCAGGGCCCTTTCCCTTGCGGACACGGCAGATTTCGGGATATTGAGACTCATCCTGAATGACTCGGAGAAGGCAAAAAAGGTGCTGAAGGAAAACGGTTTCACTGTGGGGAAGACCGAGGTCATTGCCGTTGAGGTCCCTGACAGACCGGGAGGACTGGCAGGCATTCTCAATGCGCTGAAAGGGGAAGGAATCAATGTGGAGTATATGTATGCCTTTGTCCAGAAAAGCGGGGAGAACGCCATTATCATATTCCGTTTTGATGAGCTGGAAAAAGCCATTGCCGCGCTCCAGAAAGCACGTGTCAGAATACTGAAGGGAGAAGAGGTATATGCATTATAAACTATCACTGAAAGGGAGGTATGGGAGATGAAGGGTGCAAGGCTTGTTTCAGCAGCAGTTCTGCTTGTCGTGCTTGCCATTGCTCCGGCATTTGCTGCAGAAACGATCAAGGTCGGTGCGATACTTGCCGTGACAGGTCCGGCCGCGTTCCTCGGCGCGCCTGAGGCAAAGACCCTCGAAATGATGGTCGAAGATATCAACAAGAAGGAAGGGATCAAGGGGAAAAAGGTTGAGTTGATCATCAAGGATTCCGGCGCCAGCCCCGAGAAGGCACTTTCTTTTGCCAAGCAGCTCATTGAGGAAGACAGAGTCCTGGCTATCATAGGTCCTTCAACCAGCGGCGAGACGATGAAGATAAAGAATGTCGCGGAAGAGAGCAAGACGGTCCTGCTTTCCTGCGCCGCTGCAGAGGTGATTGTCAATCCTGTGGCGAAATATGTCTTCAAAACCCCCCAGAAGGACAGCGATGCAGTCATTAAGATTTTTAATCAGATGAAAAAGATGAAGCTCTCGAAAGCAGCAGTGCTTTCGAGCAACACCGGTTTCGGCAAGGCCGGCAAGGAGCAGATCGAGAAGCTTGCCCTGGAACATGGTATCCAGATCGTGGCCAATGAGGTGTATGACAAGGCAGCGACCGATCTTACTGCAGAGGTGACAAAGGTGAAGGCCTCCGGCGCGGAGGTGATCATCAACTGGTCGATCGAGCCGGCCCAGTCCATTGTGATCAAGAACGCTCGCCAGATCGGCTTTAAGGGCCAGATATTCCAGAGCCATGGATTCGGCAACATCAAGTATGTTGAGGCAGCAGGCTCGGCAGCCGAAGGTGTCATGTTCCCTGCAGGGCGGTTGCTTGTGGCAGAGGTGCTCCCTACAACTGATCCGCAGAAGAAAGTCTTGATGGACTACAAGAAACAGTATGAGGAGAAGTTCAAGGAAGAGGCGAGTACCTTCGGCGGCCATGCCTACGATGCAATGCTGATACTCACCAGGGGCATCGAGAAGGCCAACAGTACTGACAAAGAAGCGGTAAGGTCTGCTCTTGAAGGGCTCAAGGGCGTAGTCGGTACTGCAGGCATTTTTCACTTCTCCCCAGAAGACCACAACGGTCTGGACATAACGTCTTTCGAGATGCTGACTGTCAAGAAAGGGAAGTTTGCGCTGCTCGGGAAATAGGAGTATAAGGCGCTTTGACTGGCAGACTGATATATAATCAGAGCATGACAGGAATCAGCCTGCAAAAAGACGCAGGAGGAAAAAAGTTTATGAAAATGGTAAAAATTGTCGCTCTTACATTTTGTCTTGTGACGGTTTGGACAACGATGTCGCTGGCGAAGGAAACTGTCAAGATAGGAGCTATTCTGGCTGTGACCGGACCGGCATCAAATCTTGGCGCACCGGAAGCGCGGACGCTCCAAATGCTGGTGGAAGACATCAATGCAAAGGGCGGGATCAACGGACACAAAATAGAGCTCATCATTAAGGATTCGGGAAGCAGCCCTGAAAAGGCGGTCTCGTTCGCAAAACAGCTCATCGAGGAGGAGAAGGTCTTTGCGATTCTCGGCCCCTCAACAAGCGGTGAGACGATGGCGATCAAGAACATCGCGGAAGAAGGAAAGACGATTCTTATGTCTATGGCTGCCGCCGAGGTGATAGTGAATCCTGTGGCACCTCATGTCTTTAAGGTGGCACCGAAGGACAGCTTTGCCGTAGACCTGATCTTCGAGCAGATGAAGAAGATGGGTATTTCGCGGATCGGTGTCCTTTCGAGCAACACCGGCTTCGGCAAGGCAGGAAAGGAGCAGATCGAAAAGTTCGCTCCAAACCATGGAATACAGATTGTTGCCAACGAGGTTTACGATAAGGCGGCTACCGACCTTACGGCAGAGGTAACCAAATTGAAGGCAGCGAATGTTCAGGCGGTATTGAACTGGTCTATCGAACCGGCCCAGGCTATTGTCTTAAAGAACGCGAGACAAATTGGGCTTACTGTTCCGATCTTCCAGAGCCACGGATTCGCTAACATCCAGTATGCGAAGGCCGCCGGAGCCGGAGCGGAGGGGGTTATCTTCCCGGCCAGCAGGATAATTATCGCGGAATCACTGCCGGCAAAACATCCGCAAAAGGGCATCGTTGAGTCCTATAAGAAGGCATATGAGGCAAAGTACAAGGAGGATGTAAGCACCTTCGGTGGTCACGCCTATGACGCGCTGATGATCCTCGTTAGGGCGATCGGTGAGAAGGGTCTTAGCCGGGACAATGTGCGGATTGCTATCGAAAACATGAAAGGCTTTGTGGGGACCGCAGGGGTCTTCAATTTTTCGCCTGCGGACCATAATGGTCTCGATATTTCGGCCTTCGAAATGCTGACAGTCAGGAACGGGAAGTTCGCGCCGCTCAAGAAGTAAAAGCAGGCCAGCGAAGGAAGGGTTCGGGAGTATCCGCACTGGCGGATACTCCCGATTGTTTAAAGAAAGGGTATGAATATCGATCTCTTTTTCCAGTATATCGTTGCAGGCATCACCTATGGGACGATTTACGCGATTGTGGCGATAGGGTTCAATATCATCTACAACGCGACGGGCATCATAAATTTCGCTCAGGGCGAATTCGTTATGCTTGGTGGCATGACAGCGGTTACCTTCCACGCTTTTCTTCCCCTGCCTCTGGCGATCATTGGCGCGATGACCGTCGTGATGATCGTTGGCGCGTTGATCGAAGTCCTTTTCATCCGATGGCTCCATAAGCCTTCAGTACTCAGAATGATCATCATCACCATCGGCATCTCTATCCTGATTCGGGAAACCGCGCTTCACATATGGGGAGAAGGTGTGCGCGCACTTCCGTACTTCACCGGGACTTCGGTCAGCGCTCTTAACTTAGGGGGAGTGTTTGTCTCCCCCCAGGTGATATGGGTGGTAGGCATAGGTGCGGTAGCGGTGGTCCTTCTGAATGTGTTTTTCAATTACACCATCCTGGGAAGACAGATGCGGGCCTGCTCAGCCAACCGTGATGCAGCGCGGCTTTGCGGCATTAACGCAAAAAATGTCGTCACCTTTTCATTTATGCTGAGTGCGGCGACAGGAGCATTGGGAGGCAGCATAGTATCTCCCATCACTTACGTGCAATACGACAGCGGCACGCCGCTCGCTATAAAGGGCTTCACCGTTGCGATTCTGGGCGGCTTGGGCAACAGCACTGCTGCCGTGGGTGCAGGAATGATACTCGGCATTCTCGAATCATTCAGTATCGCAGTGCTTCCTGCCGCATACAAGGATGTGATCGCGATCGTGATTCTGCTTGGTATTCTCTTCATACGACCGAGCGGCATTTTCGGCAGCACGGAGGCGGCACGCTTGAAGGAGTTTTGATGAGGGCCCGTTATATGCAGGTAGTTGGGTTCGCAGCGCTGATAGTGGCGATTCAGCTCCTCACGATGGTCACGGACAGCTCCTATCACCTCACCCAGCTTACCATGACAGCCTACTACTCACTGCTGATCATAGGTCTTTGCATTCTCGTCGGATACGCTGGCCAGGTTTCCCTGGGTCATGCCGGGTTTTTCTGTATAGGAGGTTACCTTGCGGCTTTCCTGACGACCCAC
>DASPUA010000067.1:0-2457 GCA_035623135.1 Thermodesulfovibrionales bacterium
TCGTCGTGGTCGTGTACCTTCGGGAAGCAAATACTCGGTGATTTCCATTGTGTCTGGATTGATGCTGGCGAGCTTGTCGGTGCCAAATTCACAGAAGAAGGGAATCCCGTTTGAATTCACTGCAATGCCGTAAGGTACTGAATTAGGCGTGGGAGATGGCTTCAGTTTGATAGTACCCGTTTCAGGATCTAATCTCCCTACGAAGTTGCCTTCCTCTACCGTAAACCATAAAATGCCTTTCTGATCAAAAACCGGGGTATGGGGACCACGAGCGGATGTATCCAGTATTGGATATTCAGTCACTTTACCAGTCTGTGGATTCAGTTTGCCAATATATCGTTTATAATTGGCTGTGAACCAGATGTTGCCTTCTTTGTCTGCCACTAACCCATGTGGTCCTGAGTCAGGAATACTCAGTGGATACTCCTTTATCTTTCCTGTTTTTGGATCGAGCCTTCCAATGGTGTTAGACCTCATGCCTGTGTACCATAAGGACCCGTCTGGACCTATTGCCGGATCGTGTGGACGAGAATTGAGTGTTGGAACGTTCCACTCCTGTATTTGCACCATTAGATTTGCCACGCTGGTTGCGGCGCTTAAGAATGAAGCCAATGTCGCCGTAGTTATGAAAATTCCTAAAAGCTTTTCGTGTTTCATCTTCGAACTCATCCCTTCTAAAGGTTTCAATCTAAAAGTGTTTTCTGTATACGAGATTGTCAAGGAAAGACTAAAGCCCTCGGAGTATGGCCGCCTCTTTCAGCGATCGGATTCCTTGAGCCCGGTAAGTTGTTCGCTCAACACCCGCAACCGACGACGAGCCTCCCTGTCGTAGGCCTGAGAATTAGCGCGCGCCACTTGCTCCCCGTCAAAGTATTCGCCAGTCACACCAGCAAGCTCAGGCGACACGGCAAGATACTCCACCGCATGTGCTCCCTCCTCCACGGTGCTCATCGTACCCCTGAAGTACTCGCTCTCAAACACCATTTTTGTGTTCATAAGGGACGCGGGGTGAAGGCTGTTGACCGTGACGCCCCTTTTGCTCAACTCTTCAGCAAGATCGAACGTGAACATAATCAGCGCAAGCTTGCTCTGGCGGTATGCCCTCAGACCGTCGTACCCATCATTGAGCATCACATTATTAAAGTCGATGGGCTGCTGGCCGACCGAAGCGACGTTGACGATACGCGCAGGAGTCGAGCGGTAGAGCAAAGGCAGCAACCGGTGCGTAAGGAGGAAGGGAGCCAGGTAATTGACAGCGAAGCGTAACTCGTAGCCGTCTGCATTTAATTCGGGCCGGGCCTGACGCCGTCCCGCTCCAATGCCAGCATTATTAATGAGCACATCAAGACGCGCCTGGTCAGCTTGTATCTCATCGGTCAGCCGTCGGACTTCATCGAGTGAGGAGAAGTCGGCGTTGTAATAAATGAGCTTCTGGTTACCGGTGGCATCTCGGATTTCCTTAAGGGTTGCTTTTCCCTTTTCCCGGCTGCGCCCATGTACCAGGATTGTCGCGCCTTGCGCAGCCAAGTCATGCGCAACTCGCTTCCCAAGGCCATCGGTGGCGCCTGTGATCAGAATCACCGGATTCTTAACTGTTTGCAAGATACCTCCTAAGGCTTTTTATACCATAAAAAGATGTGCCAAAAACATTGAAAATTACGTCCTGGAGACTTCTTTATCCCCAGAGCCTTATGGGAATAGGGGGTATGGCGCCGCTGAAATCTGACGGACAAGTCTGTTCTTCCATTATTTCCGGCCTATAGGTCTTCTAAAATCATGTTCAATAGGGAATATGGATTTTTTGGAAGACCTTAAAAGGCGGTTTAGGAGAAGAAGGCAAGATGATTGCTCTAAAGTGAGAGGATCTCAGCTTATTATTCGACGACACACCCCTCAAGTTTCAAAAAGGTCCGTAGGGAGACAGGGAGGGGCAGAGAGGGAAAATCGGACTCTTTCATAATAAAAAATCCCTTCGTGAGGCATATAGAAAATGCCTCCCACTCCCTCCCTGCCTGAGCGCCGATTTTGTTCGGACTTGATGCTTTCTTTCTGAAAGTTTCGGTTCACCAATTTTCATAAAGTTTGCATACTCCATTCAACAATCGCTAATCATTTTCATGAAGTCCGTATATTCCGATCATCAATCAGCAATCATCAGTCATCAATGAAATGGTTGGCAGTGAAGATATTTCTTCGTTTCAGGAAAAAAGCCTGCGTGTCAGAAGGAAACTTTGGTAGAATATAGGCAAACTCAAGGATGAAGATTTGATCCCAAAGTACTGTTCGGCATAACACTGTTCAGCATCTGGCTTGACGAATTTTCTAATAATATGTATATTTTTTTGAATAAACCGCAGTTGGTTCTGAACGGTATTGCTGCACTGATGGAACAACAGAAAAATAGATAGCGCACCTCACAAGAGGGATTGATAATGGTGACAAGTCGACTTGTGATAC
>DASPUA010000068.1:0-3699 GCA_035623135.1 Thermodesulfovibrionales bacterium
TCGTGGAGGCCCATGGCGGCAAGATAGAGGTGCGCAGTGAGCCTGGGAAAGGGACCGCCTTTACCCTTTCACTTCCCCTGTGACCGTTCATAATTGTTCATAATTCTTTCGCAGGAGATTCACAATTCTTTGCTAAGCTGAACCCAGCGAGAGGAAGAACGGACAGCGGGGAAGGAGGTGAGAAAGTGAACGCAAAGGGAACACCAAGAGTCGAGAGAAGAAAAGGAGGACATTACATGAAGGTGATTGCAGCATTGGTAGCGGTGGCGATTGCGGTGGTGTTTATCGGCAGCGCAATGGCGGTACCTCCGGGGAAGACGGTCGAGTATGCGGGAGGTGCGACGGGCAAGGTCGTATTTGATGGCAAGGTCCATGCAGACAAAGGACTTAAGTGCAACGACTGCCATACGAAGATATTCCAGATGAAAAAGGCTATGACCATGAAAATGGCAGATATGAATGCAGGCAAGTTCTGCGGTGAATGCCATAATGGGACAAAGGCATTTGCAACAAAGGATGCAGCGAATTGTGGAAAGTGCCACAAGAAATGACATAAATAGCTAGCGCAGGCTGAAAGGGCGGCCTTTAAGGGCCGCCCTTTTTTTATAAAGAATCTTCAAATGAACATTTTGGAGGTATGGGTAAACGCAATCTTAGCTCCCGGTGCTTGTTGACCTGCCCGGCGGTAACTTCTATAATGTCTCTGAGGAAAGCAATCCTATTGCCTGCATCAAAGAAAAGTGAAGAACCTGCAATGAGGAACGGAATTGTAAAGGGCCTGTCTGCCTTGGGAATACTCCTGCTCTGTGTAAACGTTGTACCAGGGGCTTACGGAGCTGATGAGAGGGATGAAAAGTACCCTTATGGAGGCTCGCGGGAAGGGGGATATGGTGAGAAGAAAGAGGTGTTGACCTCCGGTGATGCAGAAAGAATACTGAGGCAATACTTCGCAAAAAAGAATGTGACAATAGGCGAGATCAGGGAGAAAGACCTCTACTTTGAGGCTGAAGTCAGGGACAAGGACAATAAGGTAATTGACAAAGTCATTGTGGACAAACGGACCGGCAGAATAAGGTCAATATACTAGGTCGCCCGGAGCCGGTTCTTGTAAAGGCAACTGATAGCCCTATGAAACGGTTTTAACTTCATCTGACAACAAACGCTAGTAGGATGTCGCCGTATATTGGTTTTCGGTACAAAAATTGATTCGCTACCGTTTCTCGTCTGCGTACGATTTGGTTTCCTAGAATCACCTTATGTCTTCACCGATCTTTTTTACTCTGCGTCTGGTTCATCGTCTTCCTCAATAATAAGACTTCGCGCTACGATATCAACACCCATAACCTCGGCCTTTCCAATCGCATCTACACAGTTGCAATCTAGACCATTAATTATTTCTTTAACTTCAGAGATATCAACCCCGTCATTGAGTCTCAAATCAACCAGTAAATTTAGTGAAACGGTTATGCGGTTCTTCATTTCCAGTGGCCTCCTTCTATCTTTGAGCGTTCTCTGTGCATGTTATAAAAAAAGACTGCCCTTTAAAGCAGTCTTCACAAAACATCCTGAGAAAGTGGAGTTACTTTTTCTTGTGTGTTGCGCAATATGCTGATTTTCCCACAGCGGGTTTCTTGCACTTCGTCCCCTGCTTAGTCTTTCCAACACACATCGCTTTCTTTGCAGTTGCCATTCTTCCCTCCTTGTGACAAATTATTATAATATAATCATATCAGAAAATAACTAAGCTGCAAGTCGTCCTGCTATTTGAGGCACGCAGATGGACTTGTGCTTCCTGTAAGTCTGCATCGATGAAATGGTTCCACGAGAGATGGTTTCTGACAAGAATTGCGCCCAATTTGATAAAGAGGGAACAACGGGAAGGAACCCATTTTGAAAAATATGGTACACTGAGATTAACGCTGAAGGGAGGACACCATGTTTAGAGGATTATTTCAGCCTATGCACCTCGTTGTAATTCTTGTCATAGTTCTGATCATTTTTGGACCTAGCCGTCTGGCGGAGCTCGGGGGCTCACTCGGCAAAGCGATAAAAGACTTTAAGAAAGGTATTTCCTCCGACAACGATGCCGTGATAGACGTGAAAAAAGAGGCGGCGAAATCAGACGAAGCATCTGACAAGAAGACAACTTAGCCCAGCTGATTTGTTTCTTTAATATTGTCGCCTACACCTGATAACCAAACACTGTTTCCATGGTTGCGATTCACGCAGGATTTTGTCGACCACTCAACACTATAATTATTTTGAGAGCCCAAGATTTCTGTTTATACCCTGCACATTCTGTGATGAGCGATTAGAAAGAATACACATAGAGATTTGATGCGTGCATGACAACCGATTTCAAACCTGCATTGATTGAGGTCTGACTTTACAACAGATTCAGGATTGCTAAGAACCTTCCTCAACTGAACTTTCCATTGTATGTGACAAAGAATTTCATCTGGCAATCTCTTATGCTTCATGCTCATATCAAATCTCACTCCTTACAGTCAGTGTGCATTTCAAATGGTTATACAGAGGTATCTTAGTATTCTTTTACTACATGAGGATGAAAGCTCTGTGAAGGTTTTGTTACGGGAAGATTAGGCAAAAAGCGTATTACGTAAGCCGTCTTTGTAGCATCTATACTACGAGGTTCTGGTGCTCCCTGCCTCCTTTCAGGATGGAAATAATGGGCCGCCCCGATTCATTCTCACGGCGTGCCGTAATTACTACGAATACCCGGCACCGGGGATACAGTGAGCAGCGAAAGCGGCATTTCTCACCATTCCTCATATAGAGATGCATTGGATGACCACACGATGGACACTGAGGCCTCCCATTCACCAACGTTCTCTTTGTGCAACCCGTGAATTGCATTTTACAGCACAGGCAGTAATAGCGTTGTTTTCCATCCCTCGTTCTTCCATAACGGTATGCCCCATCTGAATGACAGGATGGACAACGAATTTCCTCTTGCACCTTTGATGTTTTCACTGATGTCTGACGGGGCTGGATTTCCTTCACAATGAATGAGGACGAATGCCTCTCCTGATCATGTCTTTCACGTTTCGGCTGACCAATACTGCCAAGAAATCCTTTACTCGTGCCGTTTCCTTAAGACTGCCTAGCATCGTCTCATACAGTCCCTGTATTTCCTCTACAGGAACTTTAAATTCCCTGGCAATCATCTTGATGGCGCTTGTATGGAGCTTGCGGTCTGTATCGTTGTCGTATAAGCAGGCAGTTGCCATTATAACCCCCTTGAAAAAGGCGAACGGCAGAGTTTCACATCATTTTATAATCTTTCTGCTGTCCGCCTCAGCCGTACGACACTCACTTCGACTTTTTTTGCCTGGCCTTTAAAGCTCCTGCGGCTTCACCTTCGGCAAAAGAGGCACGTGTCTCAGGTGTTCCAGCCTCCGTCCGGGGCTTAGGCAGAACAGCACCACCGACCTCCTTGACACCCTCAACAACTCCTACCAGCATCTCCTTTACCGCTTTCACCGCTGTTTTGCCTATCCCCCCCGCTGCGTCGATCGCTCCTCCCACAGCCGCCTTGGCAACCCCTATCACATTGCCTCCGACTTCCTTCGTCGCTTCGATAACCCCGTCAACTGCCCTCCGCGCGACCATAGCGACGTCTGCACCCACCTCTGCTGCGCCCTTGACGGCACCCTTCACTGTCTGGCTGGCAACACT
>DASPUA010000069.1:0-3000 GCA_035623135.1 Thermodesulfovibrionales bacterium
AAAGTGTCCGGGAATAGTCCTTCCATCGCCTTCTGTAATAATTTTGAACGCTGTTTCATGGTCGAAGGCCGGTTTGTACCGCCTCCTGCTCCGTATCGCGTCGTAATGGTCACAGATCATGACGATTCTCGCATCAATGGGTATCTCGTCTCCTTTCACTCCATAGGGATAGCCGCTCCCGTCCCATCGTTCATGATGACAGAGGGCAATGGACGCTGACATCTGTATTTTGGGATAGGCTGAATTCGCAAGGATCTTCGCCCCGATTATCGTGTGCGACCGCATAAGCGTTTCTTCTTCAGGGGTGAGTGTACCTGCTTTCAGAAGTATACTATCGGGTATACCGATCTTCCCTATATCATGCATCGCGCTCGAAAATGGTAGGGACTCAACAAAATCCGCAGGCATTCCGAGTTCCTCTGCAATCACCTTGCAGTAAAGTCCGACCCGCGCGACATGGCCTCCTGTATCTTCATCTCTCGACTCCACTGCCTTGGTGAGCCGAAGTATCATCTCGTTGCTCACACTGCTAATCATCGAGAGGGCGTTGGCCAGTTCCTGTGTCCGCTTCTGTACTGTATCCTCAAGTATCCTCCCATAGTCCTGTTCCACCCGGATCAGCCCCTGGATTTTGGCATTAATCCCTCCGGGAGAGAGAAGACTGATGAGGCCCTTCTCTGATATCCCCCTCCCATCACTTTCCGATGTCTTTGCGAGAAGTGCAGTAACAGATGAAAATTCTTCATCCAGTCTCCGCACTGCGGTATCGAGCTTGAAAAGATAGGTCATGAGATATACATAGGTGAACGAAAAGTAGAACATTGCAGGGGCAAACCAGAGGTTCAGGAAAGAGAAGAGGGAAAAGGACGATGTAGCAATCGCAAGAAGACTCAGAAACCAAACCAACGCAGAACTCTTTTCGCTGAACCTCATATACATCAGAAAAGAGAGGAGGGAGAAGAGGGCACAGACACTCCATCGAATCCAGACCTGCACATCCCTTATGTGGCTGTTATCAAGGAGGTTGTTCAGTATATTTGCATGGACCTCAACGCCAGCCATCCGATTCCTCTGTTGGCTGAGCGGAGTGTTTACTCTGTCTCCGATCCCTTCCGCGGCAACGCCGACCAAGACCGCCTTGCCGCGGAAAAAGGTTGAAGGATATCTGCCCTCAATCGCATCGAAGAGTGAAACCTGCTGAAATGTACTGGGAATACCGTAATAGTTTATCTTTGCGAAGTCTGCCTGGAGCACCTCACCCCGTGAGAAAGGTTCCTGGATCTTGAGTAACGGCTGATTTCTGTGCAGTGGTGTTCCGGTCAATACCTCATGCGTCACAGAAGACAAAGAGGGAAGCACGATATCCTTAAAATGGAGGGTATGAAACACCTCGCGCACCACGTTATCCACCCCCTGCTCCAAATGCACATGCCCGATCCTATAGGGCGACAATTGGCCCAGCGGGTATACCCTCTCCATTTCCTTCCCCACATAGACGGGCAATATCACCCTTCCATGTCTCTGGATCGCTTCTGCGAGGAAGATATCGTCGTCAGACCGCTCGGACAGGATAATATCAAAGCTCACCACCTTCGCCTCCCTCAGCCTGTCAAGGAGATTGGCGTAGTAGATTCTTCTCAGGGGCCACCTGCCCAATGCGTTGAGACTCCTCTCATCGATCGCTACAATAATGATCTTGTTTGAAGGAGGTCTGGGGCTGCGCAGCCTGAATGAAGTGTCGTAGATGTATGTATCAATTCCTTCGAAGAATCCCAGTTGCTCTGCGAACAAGATGAGAATCAATCCGGCAACAGTGATCACAATGTGATGTATCGTTTTTTTGGATAAAGGACCCACTAAATCTTCACCATTCCCAGCAGAGGGATAACCTCATTTGGTCAGAAGACAAGCCAGTAGAGCAAACCTTCAATCTTCTGTATCTGGTAACTCTGGGGCAACGAGAAATTCCCCTCATATCCTTCCCGATCAATGCCTTTTGCACGGAAATAGTACTTTCCTGCCTCCTTGGGTCTTGGGAGTGTTAACTCGGGCATTTCCATTTTCTTGTCTATCACTATGTTCCTGAATTCGTTGTCATTTGACATCTGGAACCGATAGGTGACCCCCTCGCCCAGACTCTTCCACCGGAAACGAATCTCCCTTGCGTCCATTTCCGGCTTTTCGATCGTCGGTACCGGAGGAGGAGGGACCAAGGTGAAATTCTGGGCATGGGAGAATATTCCCTCATAGCCATCCCGGGCGATGGAACTCACCCTGAAGACATAGGTCTTGAAATCGAGGGATGGCGAGGTAAACCCTGTTGGAGTAATGCCGCGCCTGTCAACCACGATCCGGGTAAATTCACTGTCTTCGGCAATCTGCACATGATAGCCCACTGCATCTTTTACCCCAAGCCATTTGAACTCCATCGTATTCGCCCTGAGGCTGACGCTCTCGCCCGGTGATTGGATAGCAGGTGGCAGGGGATTGACCCTCAGCCTGAACGCCACAGGGTCTGAGGGCAATCCCTCCAGCCCCTCAGCGTCTATACTCTGGCTTAAAAGGAAATACTCTCCATCGTCCACCCCGGCAATTTCCGCCTTTTCCTCTGGCGTTATCACCTTTTCTTTCACGATATCTTTTCCCGCACCGTCTCTTGCCATCATGACCCTATAGGACAATGCTCTCTCGATCTCAGAGAACTGAAAGACAAGGGGCATCGCCGTATAAAGCGCTTTCCCATGGAGCAGCATTGGCGGAGGGAGGAGTTTCCGTGGTTCCGCAGGTGGCTCATTCCTTTTGGCAAGCGTTCCTTCCCCCTCATGCACCTCAACTCTCCTTGCCATTGCCTCCACATCCACAAGGCCCTTCAACACTTCGGACCTCATGGTCTCCTTCTCATCCACCCCAACCCTGAAAGACGTACCCCGCGCAACGGCCACGGCCGAAGGGGTCTGTATCTCAAAACGGGATTTCCTGCCTGTAGCCTCTTTCACCCTG
>DASPUA010000070.1:0-3962 GCA_035623135.1 Thermodesulfovibrionales bacterium
TGTAATTCTCGGCACCGCAGGTCACATCGACCACGGCAAGAGCTCCCTCGTGAAGGCCCTTACCGGCATAGACCCGGACAGACTCAAAGAAGAAAAGGAGCGGGGCATTACTATAGACCTGGGCTTCGCCGACCTCTCGTATCCGGACGGCCTCACGGTGGGCATTGTGGATGTCCCTGGCCATGAGCGACTCGTACGCAATATGCTTGCAGGGGCAGGGGGCATCGACCTCGTGCTCCTTGTCATCGCTGCAGATGAAGGGATTATGCCCCAGAGCCGTGAACACCTCGCCATATGCAACCTCCTCAGGATTAAGACCGGCCTCATCGCGCTCACAAAGAACGACCTCGTAGAAAAAGAGTGGCTGGAGCTCGTGAAGGATGAGGTGAGGAGCTTTGTGAAAGGCTCCTTTTTGGAAGATGCAGAGATCATTCCCGTTTCTTCAAAAACAGGGGACAACCTGGAACTTTTAAAGGAGAGGATAAGGGGCGTTGCCCTCAAGGTTGAGCAAAAACCAATAAGGGAGATCTTCAGGCTCCCCATAGACAGGGTTTTCACCATGAAGGGCTTCGGGACCGTGGTGACCGGAACGGTCATTTCCGGTACTCTCTCTTTGGATGACATGGTGGAGATAGAGCCTTCAAAGATCCATACCAAGGTGAGGGGGCTTCACAGCCACGGGAAGGCGATCAGGACCGCGTATGCAGGCCAGAGGGTAGCAATCAATCTGCAGGGCGTGAACAAAGAGGAGCTGAAGCGGGGGGATGTGGTGGTTACGCCGAGGGTGATCTCTGCATCGAGGACCATGGATGCAAGAATAGAACTCCTCCACGATGTCCCCCCCTTAAGGAGCAAAAGCCTTGTGCACCTCCATATCACCACATCGGAAACCATCGCAAGAATAGTCCTTTACAACACAGAGGAGCTGCGGCCAGGAGAATCCTGCTATTGCCAGCTGAGGCTCGAAGAACCCGCAGTCGCACTTTCGGGGGACAGGTATATCGTGAGGAAATTCTCCCCTGTCATCACCATAGGCGGCGGAACCATCCTTGACCCTTCCCCCCTCAGGAGAAGGCGCAAGGAGGCGCTGGAGGACCTCGATGTCCTTGAACACGGATCTCTTCCGGAGAGGATAGCGGTAAAGGTGAAAAAATCGGGAATAAAGGGAATGAAGGCCTTGTCCCTCTCAGGGTGGATAAAGGCAGAGACCTCCTCCATCGACGAATCCCTCTCTCTGTTGAAAAAACAGGGGACCCTGAAGCAGCTGGGAGAAACCCTCGTTCATCAGGACATCTACCGCGCACTGGCAAGAGGGATTACTGAAACCCTTCACTCCTTCCATACGAAGAATCCCCTCAGCCCCGGGATGCTCAAAGAGGAGTTGAGGGCACTGCTTAAGCTAGATCCTGAGGTGTGGAATACCCTGCTCAGTTCACTTGAAACGGTAGTTGTGGATAAAGATGTCGTTCGCATGAAAGATGTGATCGTTGCGTCATCGGTAGCCTCCCAGTCATCAGAGAAGATACTGCAGCTTCTTGAAAAGGCCAGGTTTCAGCCCCCCTCCAAGGAAGAGCTTTCTCAGTCTCTCACAATGGACGCAAAGGCATTGGGGGATCTCCTCAAGCTGATGAACAAAGAGGGCTCAGTGGTGAGGATTAACGATTCCCTGTATGTCGCAGGTACAGTGTTTCAGGAAATGATTTCTCTGCTGAGGGGCTTTTTCATAAAAAAACCAGCCATGACCGTAGCCGAATTCAGGGACATTTTGGATACTACACGGAAGTACGCCCTTCCGTTCCTGGAATATCTCGATTCAAACAAGATTACGCTGAGGGTGGGGGATGTAAGGAAGTTCCTCCTAAAATGATGCCCCCTGCCATTCACTACTGCTGATTTGTTCGATTGGGAGGGGAGAGGTGGGCAGTCGCAGAATCGAACTGCGGACACGAGGCTTTTCAGGCCTCTGCTCTACCGACTGAGCTAACTGCCCGTGCTTTAAACTATAATCGGTGAGGCTTTTTATTGTCAAGGCAGACACACATGAGCACACGGAGTAAGATAAAGCTGTTGCTAAGCGCTTACCTTCCGGCAGCTATTTCCGGACTCTTGCTGCTCGCCTCCTTTCCCACCTTTGATCTTTTCCCCCTCGCATGGATAGCCCTTGTCCCCCTGATGCTCTCCCTCTGGGATAAGAATCCTCGGACGGCTTTTTTTTCGGGGACCCTCACAGGAACCCTCTATTTCTTCGGAACTCTGTATTGGATATACCACTCCATTACTCACTATGGCTCTGTCCCCCTTGTGTTTAGCGTCATTTTAGTTCTCCTTCTCAGTCTCTTCCTCGGCCTGTATATCGGGATATTCGCGCTCGTGTTGTCTCTCAAGATCAGACATACAAGACTTCCTGCTCTCATACTCGCACCCGTATTCTGGGTGACTCTTGAATTCATTCGATCCTATGCCCTGACCGGGTTCCCCTGGTCAAGCCTTGGCTATTCCCAATACCGGTTTCTGTACGGGATTCAGTATGCGGATATCACCGGAGTGTATGGTGTCTCATTTCTTGTCGTTGCAGTCAACAGTGCGGTCGCCGATTTTTTCATTCTCAAACGCCGTCGTGCCGAGATGCCCCTCTACTCCGTGTCTTACGCCTTCATTAGTTATGCGGTATTTTTCGTCCTTTTTCTCGCTCTCCTTTCCTACGGCTTCTGGAGAATTCATCAGCAGCGTCCCGGGAATCATGTCAGGGTGAGCATTATCCAGGGAAACATTGAACAGGATAAGAAGTGGGAGGCGGGGTATCAGGATGAGGTGATGCGCATTTACAAAGAATTGACCGAAAAGGCTGCCGCGTCTACCCCCTCGTTGGTCATCTGGCCCGAGACAGCCGTCCCCTTTTACTTCGGGTATGATACCGCACACTCCCGCGACCTTGTAGAGTTCCAGAGAAAAATAAACGCATATCTTCTCTTCGGAAGCGTCATGGTGAAGAGCCCTCCTGCAAAAGGTCAACCTGCTCAACTTACCAATAGCGCCGTTCTGTTGGACCCCGGGGGAAATATCTCATATGTGTATGATAAAATACACTTAGTTCCCTTTGGAGAGTATGTTCCTTTGCGCAGTATCTTTTTCTTCTTGGATAAACTTGTGGCGGGCATCGGGGATTATGAGCCTGGCAACAGGGTGCTAAAGGCACATACTGCTATAGGAAGCTTCGGAACCTTTATCTGCTATGAGATCATCTTTCCGGGACTGGTAAGAAAAAATTTCTCAAAAGACGGGGATTTCATGGTGACCATCACGAATGATGCGTGGTTTGGAAGGACCTCCGGTCCCTTCCAGCATTTCAGCATGGCAGTATTCAGGGCAGTGGAAAACAGGAAACCTCTGCTCAGGGCAGCGAATAGCGGTATTTCAGGCTACATCGACAGTAATGGAAGAATCCTCATGAGCACTTCCCTTTTCGAGAGACGGCACGAGACAGTCGAAATGATCACAGACAGCAGCAGGAGTTTTTACTCAAGGTATGGAGACATATTCTCTTATGTTTGCATCGTGGTTTCGCTTTTGTTATTAATTTAGAGGAGGTATGGTATGGTGCGCATTGACGAGATAAGGCAGGACCTGGTGAGTCTCAGGCTAAAAATAGAAAGCCTCAGAGGGTATCTTTGATGTTCCACATCTTAAGGAAGATATCGCTCATCTTGAGGGGGAACTCTCTCTAGAGTCTTCCTGGGCATCCCCGGAAACGCTTCACGTACTTCAGAAGAAAAAGGCGGCTTTGGAGGGAGTGGTTTTGCCTTTTGATGCTGTTGTGGAGAAACTCTCTTATCTTGAAGAATCCCTGGACATTTTGGAAGAAGAAGAGGGGGAGGCCTTTCTGAAAGAAATCCAGGAGGGGATAGCAGATCTTAGGAAATCAATTGAGGGCATAGAACTGAGACATTTTCTTTCAGGGGAAC
>DASPUA010000071.1:0-2617 GCA_035623135.1 Thermodesulfovibrionales bacterium
ATCTCAAGCCCCCCTATCTTCAGGATCCCTGCTCCGGAAGGCCTCTCCAGAGGAGACCTCCTCAGTACTGCCTTTACCCTTGCCACAAGTTCCCTTGGACTGAAGGGCTTTGTGACGTAGTCATCCGCTCCCATCTCGAGCCCCAGGACCTTGTCCACTTCCTCCCCTTTTGCGGTGAGCATGATTATGGGCAGGCCAGACGTTTTAGGGTCATTCCTGAGTATCCTGCAGAGTTCCATGCCCTGAAGGCCTGGCAGCATGAGATCCAGTATCAGGAGGTCATATTTTTTCTTCCTGAGTTTTGAGACTGCCTCCTCTCCGTCTGATGCGGAATCAACCGCAAACCCCTCTTTCTTGAGATTATACGAGACAAGCTCGACAAGGTCAGCCTCGTCGTCCACTACAAGTACGCTACGTGAAGCCATCAGTAGTACCTCATTTGGAACCCTTTTAAGTCCCCTTTATACTCTTCCCACGTCACCCCGATATCCCCCACCCATGCGCCCGGAGGACCTTTATGGCAATGCGCTATCGCATGCTCTATATCTTCCTTTCTGCCCTCAAATAGGGCCTCCACGCTGCCGTCATCAAGATTTCTCACCCACCCACTAAGCCCGAGATGGCTCGCGATGTCACGGGTGAATGCCCTGTAAAACACCCCCTGCACCCTCCCCCTGATCAAAAGATGCGCTCTTGCCTGCTGCATACGTTGATTATACCAGAAGTCTGCGCATTCACCCCAGGTAGGCTTTCTTCACCTGCTCGTTTTTAAGGAGTTCCTCTCCGGTGCCATGGACAATTATTTTTCCGCTTTCCAACACGTACCCCTTCCCTGAGAGTCTCAGCGCAGCGTGAGCATTCTGCTCCACAAGGAGGACGGTCACTCCCTCATCGTTTATGTCTTTTATGGTTTTGAAAATCTTGCTCACAATAATGGGTGCCAGGCCCAACGAGGGTTCGTCCAGAAGGAGCATTGTGGGATTTGACATGAGTGCCCTGCCGATCGCGAGCATCTGCTGCTCTCCGCCGCTTAGGGTTCCGCCTGGCTGCTTCTCCCTTTCCTTTAAGATGGGAAAGAGTGAATAGACCCTTTCATAGTTCGCGTTCGTATTCTTGCTGTGAAGGAATGCACCCATTTCAAGATTCTCTCTCACGGTGAGACGGGAAAATATTCTCCTTCCCTCAGGAACCTGACTTATTCCCATTTTCACAATTTCATAGGGCGGGAGATGGCTAATCACTCTGTTTTCGAAAAGAATCCGTCCTCCTCTCGGCCTGATGACCCCCGAGATTGTCATAAGGGTTGTTGATTTGCCAGCGCCGTTATTCCCTATCATGCAGGCGATTTCTCCCTGACCTACCTCGATCTTCACTCCCCTGAGTGCCTCGGCATTGCCGTAGAAGGTATGGACATCTTCAAGCCTGAGCATGTTCCTGCCTTCCAAGATAGGCCTCGATCACCATCTGGTCTTTCTTGATGGCACCGGGCACTCCTTCCGCTATCTTTACCCCGTGGTCAAGGACCACAATCGTCTCCGAGATTCCCATAACAACTTTCATGTCGTGCTCGATGAGGAGAATCGTTTTCCCCAGTTTTTGGAGTCTCATGATAATCTCCATGACCTCTCCTGTTTCCTGGGGATTCATCCCAGCGGTCGGTTCATCCAGCAGAAGCAGGACAGGGTCAGTGGCGACTGCCCTCGCGATTTCGAGGCGTTTCTGGCCGCCATAGGGCAGGTTGAGGGAGGGAATGTGTGCAGCATCGCATAGACCAACAAAACCGAGATACTCCAGTGCCTTTTCCCTCGCAGACTTTTCTTCTGAAAGAAATGCCTCATTTCTCATGAGAGTCCCGAAAAGCCCGGTGTGTATCTTAAGGTGCTGAGAGATGAGGACATTATCAAGAACAGTCATCTCCCTGAAGAGCCGTATGTTCTGGAATGTCCGTGCAATGCCCAAATGAACGATTTCGTGGGAAGGAAGGGCCGTGATATCTGTGCCCGAGAGGTATACAGAACCTTTTGTGGGCCTCGTGAGCCCGGTGAGACAATTGAAGAGGGTCGTCTTGCCCGCACCATTGGGTCCAATGATACTTGCTATGGAGCCTTCCTCTATCCTGAAGCTCACATCCTCGATGGCTTTTATGCCCCCAAAATGTTTTGTTAATCCCCTGACCTCAAGCAGGTGCATTATTCGTTGCTCCCGCTCCCCGGACCACCCAGAAGTCCCTGGGGTCTGAAGACCATCATGAGAATCAATCCAGATCCCAGAGCAAGCATCCTATAAGATTGTACCTCCCTTAAGACCTCGGGAAGCATAATGAGAATGAAGGCTCCCGCCACCACACCAGGAAGGCTCCCTATCCCTCCCAGAATCACCATGCAGAGTATGAGCACAGACTCCATAAAGGTGAAGCTCTCAGGCGACACAAACTGCATTTTTGCGGCAAAAAGAGCACCCGCAAGCCCGGCCCAGAGAGACCCGAAGGAGAAAGCATAGAGTTTATACCTGGTGGTATGTATCCCCATGCTGGACGCACAGATCTCATCCTCCCTTATCGCCATCCATGCCCTCCCGATTCTTGAGAAACGAACGCGTTTCACTACTACATAGGTCA
>DASPUA010000072.1:0-3146 GCA_035623135.1 Thermodesulfovibrionales bacterium
GGCTCGGCTACATCGGGATGAGCTTCCAGGAAAAGAAAGCGCAGGAAGGGATTCCCGCTGCAGCCATCTTTGGGTTTTCGTTGTTCTGTGTCTTTCTCATCCTGGCAGCTCTGTATGAGAGCTGGTCCCTGCCGTTCAGCGTGCTCCTCACTACTCCAGTGGCTGTCTTTGGGGCCCTCACCGCCATATGGCTGCGCGGCCAGGTAAACAATGTTTATGCGCAGATCGGTCTCATCGTCCTCATCGGTCTCTCTGCAAAAAATGCCATCCTTATCGTGGAGTTCGCGAAGAGGAGACATGAACAGGGAAGACATCTTGACGATGCCGCCCTCGAGGGAGCCCTGCTGCGTCTCAGGCCGATCCTCATGACATCCTTCGCACTCCTTCTGGGTGTGCTTCCTCTTGTCTTCTCCAAGGGTGCGGGTGCCGTGGCGCGACAGACGATGGGCACTGCGGTCATGGGAGGCACGACGGCTGCATCGGTCATCGCGATATTCCTCATCCCCGTGACGTTTTACGTCGTCGGAAAACTCTCCGGTCGAGGCAAAAAAGAGGGACCATTGGAAAAAGAAGGAGGAAAAGATTCGTAACATTATTATTTCCTTTCTGCTTGGCCTTTCGCTTCTCGGATGCATGGTGGGTCCGAACTACCAGCGGCCTTCAGTTGAGACGCCACCGTCATGGCGCTTTGAGGAGAAAGAAGCCAGAGAGGTTGCCAATACGAAATGGTGGGAGCAGTTTGGCGATCCTGTCCTAAATGAACTCATTGGGATCGCGCTCAGAGAGAACAAAGATGTCAAGATTGCCGCGGCCAGGGTTGAAGACTTCATGGGACGATACGTGACAACCCGGGCCCCGCTCTTTCCACAGTTGGGTGGCGGTGCGAGTGGAGGAAGAACTCGTGCTACAGAGCTTGCGGCTGCCCCCCTCAGCAAAGGCACCATCAATCCCGGGAACAGTTTTCAGATCTTCTTGAATGCCAATTGGGAAATAGACCTTTGGGGTAAGCTCAGGCGGGCGACAGAGGCAGCCCGTGCGGACCTCCTCAGTACGGAGGAGGGACGAAGAGCGGTCATCCTCACGCTCGTTACCTCTGTGGCGAGCGCCTATGTGAACCTCCGTGACCTTGACCTGCAGCTTGAGATCGCAAAGCAAACAGCCGAAAGCCGGGAAGGTACTTATAATCTATTTAAAATCCGCTTCCGGGGAGGCATGATTTCAGAACTCGAATTCAGTCAGGTCAAGTCTGAGTATGAGCAGGCTCTCTCTACCATTCCATTTATCGAAAAAACCATAGCCCAGCAGGAAAACGCACTGAGCGTTCTCCTCGGCAGAAATCCCGGTCCCATTCCACGAGGCAAGACGATTGACGATCTTGTCCTTCCAGCCGTTCCTGCGGGCCTGCCATCCGATCTCCTCGCAAACCGTCCTGACATCCGCCAGGCAGAACAAGACCTCATTGCTGCAAATGCGAGGATAGGCGTGGCAACCTCTCAATATTTCCCGGCGATTTCTCTAACGGGTTCGTATGGCAATGCGAGCGCAGACCTATCAAGCCTGTTCACCGGGCCCGCAAGGGTGTGGAGCTTTGCCGTCCCCCTAATCACCCCCATATTCACAGCCGGCGCTATTTCAGGACAGGTGAAGTCAAGCAAGGCGGTTCAACAAGAGGCTCTCGTGCGGTATGGGCAAGTTATCCAGACGGGGTTTCGCGAAGTTGAAGATGCTCTTATTGACCAGAGGAAATCAAGGGAGCAGCTTGAGATTGAGACCCAAGAGGTCGTTACATTACATAACTACGCGCGTGTTGCCCGCTTGCGATTTGACAGCGGATATACGAGTTACATCGAAGTACTCGACGCAGAACGAAGCCTCTTCAACGCCGAACTCTCCCTTGCCGAAACGAAGGGAGTTCTCTTCCAGGCACTGGTGAACCTTTACAAGGCAATGGGGGGTGGCTGGGTCGTGGAATCAGACCGTATGGCAACCGGAACGGCAGATTCGAACATCACCACCCCCGGTTCTACGGCATTCCAAGAATGATCTCTGGATTGCCGTCTGCCTCAAAATTAATATTCACTACAAATGGGAAATGAACCTTGATATTTTCTTTTTCCCGAAGCGAGATCTTAAGCAATTGAATTTGCGTCAAAGTCGCATCATATAGACGCATGCGTCCTAGCAGCTCGGATTATAATTTCGTCGCTAAGAAGATGAGGATCATATGATATGATAAAAATCCCGGGTTCTCTAATCGAGATTTGAGGAGGTTTGCTATGAGATCGGAATTGGCATTGATCACGGTCTCTGCGTTGTCAGCTGCATTAGTACTTGTTTTGTCAGCGTGCTGCAGTCCTCAAGTAAGCGCCGAACGCTACTACCTGTACGACTTACCCCAAGGGGCCGGCTACAAGATTGTGGCCACCGACGCGGGTTGCATGCATCCGACCTGGGATAGCGGTCTATCACAATGCCAACAAGCGTTTGCACGGAAAGCCCGTGAGACCTGTAAGCTAAGAGGATTTGCGAGTTTTACAGTGCGGTCTACAGAGCACACCGAGGTCACGCATTGGCAGGTGCCCGGCGTAAACGTACCTAACACACCCCCGAACGAGTGGACCTACTTCCCGCCCGGAGGAGGCAGCCCTTTCCTTGTTTCCACCTGGTCGGGCATCGTGATCTGTACAGAACCGATAAAATAAGCGCCATGTGTAGACGGTTGATGGGCTACATCGTTTAGCTTCGTCCGCTTCCAGTAGCGCTGAGCTCCTCTCGGTATGTGGGGCGTGCAAGGCTAAACTGATATTGCCCACCTGACCCAACGTTCCACGTACAATCCAAGCCGGGGGAGCCAGAAGGCTCCCTTCGCTCTTGCTCATAAAGCCGGACAGCACGTGCAAGAAACTTCTCTATCGTCTTTTCAGCCATTGAAAGCCCTTCAGGGCTGAAGTGATATCCCAGAAAATCAAACCCCTTTTCTATACGCCCAATAAAGGTCTTGTCCGAGCCATTGATGATTTCTATCCATAATCGGTAGTCCCTCGCTCCTATCAAAGGCGAAGATTTGTACCCATTAAAGGGCACCTGTCAAGAGAATATACCTTTCCCGACAAGAAAGAGCGCTTTCTTGCTGGTGCGAGCCCATG
>DASPUA010000073.1:0-4048 GCA_035623135.1 Thermodesulfovibrionales bacterium
TCCTTATATCCGCACGCCTTCTTGTGACAGAAAAGGATCGTCTGACCCGTCTTATCCCTTTTCTCAAAAAGAAAGTGAGCGCCGCATTTTGGGCATTGCCTGGGGACGGGCCTATTCCAGGTGGCAAATGTGCATTTCGGATAATTACCGCAGCTCCAGAAGGGCTTCCCTTTTTTTGTGCGTCTTTCCACAATAGTTCCTCCGTCCTCGGGACAGTTCACACCGGTAGAGAAGGGTTTTGTGGTCTTGCATTCAGGATATCGCGAACATGCAAGAAATTTTCCGAAGCGGCCTGACTTGAGCACCATGGGGGAGCCACAGATATCGCACTTCTCGTCTGTGGTGACAACCTCCTTTGGCTCCTGACCCTCCAGCGGTCGCGTGTTCTTGCAGGTGGGATATCCGGAACACGCCATAAATCTCCCGTGACGGCCCCACTTGATTACCATAGGCTGCCCGCATTTGTCACACATAATGTCAGTAGGGATATCGGCAGGTTTTATCTTGCCCAATGTTTTTGTGGCTTCGGAAAGGTCATGGCTGAAAGGCTTGTAGAAATCCTTTACCGCCTCGACCCACTTTATTGTCCCCTCTTCTATGCTGTCTAGTTCGTCTTCCATCTTTGCGGTAAACCCTATGTCAATGAGTTCAGGGAATTTATCCACAAGGAGGTCGTTCACCACGACGCCCAGTTCTGTGGGTCCGAACCTGCCTTCATCCTTGTGTACGTACTTCCTTTCCTGTATGGTAGAGAGAATGGCTGCATAGGTGCTCGGTCGTCCGATTCCCTTTTCCTCCAGGGTTTTCACAAGGGTGGCCTCGGTATAACGGGGAGGAGGCTGGGTAAAATGCTGGGAGGGTTTTATCTCGATAAGCTTCAAAGGGTCTCCTGCCTTTAATGGAGGCAGTATTCCCCCTTCCTCTTCTTCGATCTCGTCCTTGCTCTCTGTGTACAGAGCCATGAACCCGTCAAACCTGACCACTGTTCCGGAGGCCCTTACCTCCAGATGCTTCTCGGTATCCGTGACGATCAGGGTCGTCTGTTCAAGCCTCGCAGGGCACATCTGGCTCGCAATGAACCGGTTCCAGATAAGCGTGTAGAGGTTAAACAGATCCTTTGGCAGAAATTGTTTTAGGGAATCCGGGGGTCTGTGCATGTCCGTGGGCCTGATTGCCTCATGGGCCTCTTGCGCAGTCCCCTTGCTTTTGTATGCAAGTGGCTTTTCAGGCAGATATTCCTTTCCAAACTTTTTCGCTATATAATCCCGTGCCCATTGCTGCGCCTCTGGTGCAACGCGTACTGAGTCTGTGCGCATGTAGGTAATGAGGCCAACCGACCCCTCTTTGCCCAGTTCTATACCCTCGTAGAGCTGTTGTGCCAGCATCATGGTCTTTTTTGCGGTATATCTCAGTTTTCTGGCACCTTCCTGTTGAAGGGTGCTGGTGGTGAAGGGAGGGTAGGGCGATCTCTTTCTCTCTTTTTTCTCTACATTTAAGACCGAAAGACTCTGCTTCTCTATCTCTCCCGCAATCCGTTCCGCATCCTCAGATGTCCTGATGAGAAAACGTTTCTTGCCTTCTGCCTCGCGATTGATGACCGGGGAGCCATGGTATCGGTAAAGCCTTGACATGAACGGAGGAGGTGCCGAACCCTCCAGGGTAAGATTGATATTCCAGTACTCCTCTTTCTGAAAGGCGTCAATCTCCCTTTCCCTGTCCACAATGAGCTTTACTGCAACTGACTGGACCCTTCCTGCGCTCAGTCCCCGCCGCACCTTCTTCCAGAGGAGCGGACTCAATCCGTACCCCACTAGCCTGTCCAGTATTCTCCTCGCCTGCTGGGCATCCACCTTGTTGAGGTCTATCTTGCCTGGATTCTTTATGGCTTCGTTCACCGCCCGCTCTGTGATCTCATTGAAGGTGACCCTGAAGATTTTTTCGTCTCCCCCCTTGGACTTTGCGTCAGTAATCACTGATGCGATATGCCACGCGATGGCCTCTCCTTCCCGGTCAGGATCCGGTGCGAGGAATACTCTGTCAGCCTCCTTTGCCGCCTTTTTCAATTCCCTGATGACTTTTTCCTTGCCGGGGATTGTCACATAGTGGGGCTGGAACCCCTTCTCCACCTCAACACCCATCTCTTTCTTGGGCAGATCTTTTATATGGCCGATGGATGCCTTTACCGAGAAGTTCTTGCCCAATATTTTAGTTATCGTATTTGCCTTTGCAGGCGATTCAACAATTACGAGGGATTTCACACCAGCCTCCTTCAGTGCCAGAGAATTTTCTTTCCTTCACCAAATATATAGGTATAGATTTCTTCCTTGTCAAGACGCGTATTCTTCATGAGGATGTATATGAGTAATGACCGTATGGCATCGAGTTCCTCCTCATCCAGGTAGAGTGACTCATCTTTTTCCTCTGATTGTTTTATGAATCTGTTTGCCATGTCCGTACAAGGAAGGATTCATTCTTCCACAAACCCCCTGTTATTTGCAAGTGCTGCTCAATACGCAAGATAGAATCTCTTGCCTTCAGCCTGCTTTACTATCCCTTTCAGTTCCAGATTCAGAAGGAGGGAAAGTGTCTGGGCCGGAGACAGGGAAAGTCCTCTGGAGAGCACATCAATATGCGTTGGTTCCCCTGTCAGCATATCACAGACTTTCCTGTCTTCGTCGGTAAGCCACACAGGTGTTCGGGGGAGCTCGGTGCCCTGAATCCTTTTTATTTTGTCTGCTCTCACAAAACCCTTGAGCATGGGCGCCAGTTCCTCTATGACGTCATCTGCGTTCTGAATGAGCTTTGCGCCTTTCTTGATCAGTTCATTGGTGCCGGATGAATTTGGAGAGGTGACATTCCCGGGCACGGCGAAGACCTCCCGGTTCTGTTCCAGGGCTGAACTTGCAGTAATCAGTGCTCCGCTGTCCGAGGCCGCTTCCACTACAATCACACCAAAAGAAAGTCCGCTTATCACCCTGTTTCTCCTGGGAAAGTTTTCTCTGTTCGGCAATGTCCCGAAGGAGAATTCGCTCACCACATACCCCGAGGAGGTGATTCTCTCCATCAACCCTCTGTTTTCAGGAGGATAGAACTTGTCCAGCCCTGACCCAAGGACTGCGATGGTCCTTCCTCCCGACGATAACGAACCTGTATGCGCGATGGTGTCAATACCCCTCGCCATTCCGCTCACAATAGTGAATCCCGATTCGGCCAATGTCGATGACAGCCTCTCTGCCATAGCCTTCCCATAGGGGGTTGCTTTCCTTGAGCCCACAAGGGCAATGGCAAATCTGTCCTCATTTTTGATTGCCCCCCTGATATAGAGGTTGACCGGCGCATCCTCTATCTGCCGAAGCATAGGAGGATATTCCTGACTGTGATAGGTTACCAAACGCGCGTTATGCTGAACAAGGAGTTCTAGTTGCTTTTCCACGTCTTTCCAGCGGGAAAAATTCTTAATGTGGTGCGCTCTCTTCTCCCCTACACCCTCGGCGCAGGAGAGTTCCTTAAGAGGAGCCTTGAAGACCTCATCAGGTGTGTTATACATGGAGAGGAGCTTCTTAAAAGTGACATTCCCTATTTCGGGAACCATGGAAAGGGCAATCCAGGATTCGAGATTAGCCATGAGTTTTTCTGAGCAGGTTTCTGATCCTCAAACGGAGGGCATTCAGTTTTATGAATCCCTCTGCGTCCTTCTGGTTGTATATTTCCTCTTCTTCGAATGTGGCAAGCTCATGATGATACAATGACCGTTCCGACTTTCTGCCCACCGCAAGGCAGTTCCCCTTGTAGAGCTTAAGTCTCACTTCGCCGGTGACATCCTTCTGTATCTCATCCACCATGAGCTGGATCGTTTCCCTTTCCGGGGATATCCAGTACCCATAGTACACAAGCTCTGCATATTTTGGCATAAGGGAATCCCTCAGGTGGAGGGTCTCCCTGTCCAGGGTGATGGATTCCATTGCCCTATGGGCTATGTGGAGGAGAGTCCCTCCAGGGGTTTCATATACCCCTCTTGATTTCATCCCCACATACCTGTTCTCCACAA
>DASPUA010000074.1:0-4784 GCA_035623135.1 Thermodesulfovibrionales bacterium
AGTGTTGAGACTTGCATCGGCTACAGAAAACTTCACTTCCCCCGTGTCATTGCTCATATGAAAATCTCCTGACAGAAGACCGTCACCCCGTATGCCAAGGGAATCGAGGAAAGGGATCCCTTTCAGGTGAATGGTGTTTCCCCTGATCGTCAGGCTTTCCTTGCCGGTCAATCCGACCTTCCCCTCAACCTCGCCGCCGCTCATTTCACCCTCAAAATCCAGTTCCGGGCGCACTCTGAAGAGAGACATAAAATCAAGCCGTCCACGCATGTTACGAAATACCAGGAGAGGGATAAAAGAATCCTCTTTGTCCCCCCTTTTCCTCAGAACAATTCTCTCTGCACTGAAATTGTAGAACGCTCCCTTCCTGAATCCCTCGGTCTTGAACTCGATGTGCTCGTTACCCAATGAGCCATCGATGAGGGAAATAATCAGACTGTCGGAAAGTGCGATGAACCATATGCCGAATACAACAAGGACAAGGGCAACGGAGATGGCTGCAGCCTTTTTCACTTCCTGGTGAAAAGCGCAATGGTCATGGTAACATCCAGGAGTTCAGGGTTCTCGAACGATTTCTTCATCGTTGCCCTCCTTACCGAGAGGATCGCAGGGGCTTCCCCTATCCTGTAGAACATATTCACCAGCTCATTCATGCTCACCTTCTCCAATTGCACTTCTGCATCCTCCTCGGTCATGGAACCTTTTATCTCCCTGTTTCCGAGGCCCTTGACAGCCTTTAACTTGCCTCTTATCCCCAGGAACGACACTATGTCGTCAAGGACATTTGCAATTCCCTTTGCCTGTAAGGGGGTCGTCCTTTGCTCTATCACGTCCACCTGACCCTTGAGGGCACTGAACTCTGTGGTGAGAAGAGCCAGTTCATTGCGCTTTGATTTCAGCGTATCAACCTCTTTTTTGGACGCCTTTTGCATAATGAAGACAGGGATTATGAGGACAAAGAGGAGGAGGACTATTGCGACAGGAATTGAGCTGCGGGAGAACATGCCCATCATCTCTGTCCCTTCACCACGACAGTGAAAAGGATTTTACCTGTGGGCAATGGTTTTATGTCTGATACAGAGACATTTGTAAGGGAAGCAGAGAGCCTTGTTTTCATCTTATCAATGCCATCCATGGAAGAGGCCTCTCCTTTTATGGTGCTCACGTCCTTGTCAAGGACTATTTCATTGAGCGCCACGCCCTGGACCGTTTTCTGCGAAAGATCGAGCAGGAACTGGAGGGGGTGCACCCCGAGGAGGGCATCACCCTTTTCCTTAATCTCCCGCATATGTGACTTCATCTGGTAAAGCTCATCCGTTATTTTTTTCTCATTCGGGAAAAGCGCAGCGTACATACTCCTTATATCCCTCCTCAGGGAAGATGCTCCGGTCCTTGCTGAGACGATCCCGAAGATAAAATACGCATTGATCAGCAGGGCCAGCACCAGGGAAAGGACAAAGGTCACCTTCAGCTTCTTGTTCACCTTCTCCCTGTCCCTTGTGTACGCAAAAGGCCCTGTCCTGAGATTAATGGTATGACGTGAAAGTTCATTCTTTGCTGCAGAGATCCGGGCATCGTGCTCCAAAGGGGAGGGATTCATGAGCCGCGCAGCGATGTCTCCGGTCCCGTTCTTTGCGATGGCCTGGAGTTCAACGGACGTCACCACCTGAGGGTCTATGTCGAGTGCGGATAGCCGTGACAGAATCTCCCGAAGCATTCCCTTCTCGGCATAGGCGACAAGCACATCAAAGCCACCTTCCTCGCTGCCCATGACTATGGCATCAAAGACTACATGGTCCGCGCTTTCCATCAGGAGGGCCCCAAGCTCAAAAGGGATTACCTTCATGAGCTTTTCCTTCTCGGAAAAGGGAAGCTTCATCACCCTGAAGTTCAGCATCCCCAAGGGAATGCTGAGGCAGCATTCACCCATTGCGGCGAGTTCAGACAGCTGCGACGAATCCTCACCGGTATAGTGCATCGTTCTTTCGAGCTCGTATCCCCCGCCACGCCCCTTGAACACATACACCTCCCCGGAGCGCTCCGAGGAAAGATCAATAAAACCTACTGTCCTCATTGTATGTCTTTCTCACACTGTCTAATGTCGGATTTGCGAACAAATCATATCTCTCGCCAGAAGAGTATTTTCCCCTGGCTTCCTCCCCCTATTCTCACTACCGCTTCGATCACCCTTTTTATCTTATTCTGTTCTGCAATGGCTGTTATGCGGAAGTTCGAGGCATCCATACCAACCTTGTCATCCGTTAGGTAAGTCTTGAGAGATCCCGCTGCGACTGCAAAGTTCTCATCACTGGTACTCGTAAAAGGTTTTAGGTCTCTCGCACTCACAATTCTCTCAGCATCATCCTTAAAAATACTTACTGCGCTTCCTGCGAGTGACATTATAACAGGTATGGGGGCGGTATTCATATTTATGAGACGGGAGCCCGGAGTGCCATCATAGCCATAGACCGTTACATACGGCAATAGTTTTTCGTAGGTCTTGTAATCAATCCCTTTAATGAGAAGCAATTCATCCACACTATCCATAGATGCACTCTTGGTAATATCTCCGGAATATCTCAGCCCAAGACTGCTAACCGGATTTATCCAGTGGACAATTCTATCTGCGATGCTTGTTTCAAGACCAAGATAATCGAGAAGTCCTATAAAAGAATCATATGCATTCTTTTGCCCATTTGGCCAGACAAGCGAATTTAGATTGAATTTTGAATTCTCATCCTCGGCTTTGATGATAAAGCTCCCGCTAAATCCCTCAGAGACATCAGGCACCGGGATTTCCTTGCCAAGGTATTTATAAAGCTCAGAGCGAGGCGCACGGGAAATGGTATTCACCGCCATTGCAACACCCGACTTCGCAATAAAGGAGAGCCTTTGTGAGTCCCTCCAGTTATAGAGCGCTGAGGTGGAGGTATATACCCCATAGGCAAATTCCACCACCATGGCAGTGATGAGGGTGAGCATCATGAGTGTCAGGACCAGCACCATGCCTTCGGAACCGGAACACCATCGTGTGTGGTTGAGAATTCCGGAATCTTTGGAAGGTTTCATTCTGAAGTCCTGCTTCATAACAGCTTCCCATATCTTGGTTTCGCCACATCATACACCGTAAAGGGGGTCTCGCCCTTCTTTGTGTACACCTTTACAGAAACCCTTATCTCTTCAGGCATGCTGTTGGATGCAGCACTATCCCATGTCTTCACCCACTTGTCACCGTACTGCGCCTCCACAGTGAACGACTCCACATCTTCCATGAGCTCGACACTCTTCGGCTCATTTGTCGTGGCAAACGCAGAGCCGATTTTTTTCTTGAGTACCAGTTTTCCGCTGTCCTCGTCCACAAAGTAGTCTATCTTTGCGAGCCCGGCAACCAACGGAGAGAAAGCGGTGAAGGATAACCGTGATGCCTGCTTTCCGTAGAAATCTCGGTCCTCAAGTTTAAATAGCGTGTATGCCTTTCCGTTAGCTATCTTACCAGGATCGTAAAGTGCAGACTCCATTTCCCGTTTTATGGTATCCAAAAGGGCACGGGACTCCTGGAGCCTCAGAAGGGAATCGTCCACGGCGTCCACAGCCTTGCGTGAGAGAAAAAATGTGCTGTAGAGGGTAGTCATAACAATAACCGATATTCCAAGGGCAATGATAACCTCAAGCAGGGTGAACCCTTGCTCGCCGCAACGCCTGGTTGCGCACCCCATGCGAGGGGCTTGTGTCTCATCGAGTCGCAGACTCTTCATCTTGTTTTTTTCACCAGTTCACTGAGGCTGAACTCTTCCTTTGCATTCTTCACCTTCACCGTAATCTCCGCCATGCCTGGAAAAAGGGAATCCTTGACGTGTGTTTCATAGGTGAATCCGGAGAATGGCTCAGGGAACTGCCCTGTTCCCTCTGCCGGGTTCTTTTCCATTTCGTACATCTTTTCCTTGGCGAGATGGGTGGAGACGGTGATGACCTGGTGCTGTTCTGCAATTCCCAAATTATAGTTGAGCGTGTAGAGGAGGGTGACCAGAAGTCCCCCCACAATTGCCAGGCTTATCATCACCTCAAGAAGCGTGAAGCCTGCCCTGGTGTGTATGCATGCATCTGGTTTCAGCATGACCTCCTTATTTTGCATTCTGAATTATCTTCACCCTCCCATTCATACTGTTTAATGCAACCGATATACTGGAATCTTCGTCTCCAAGGTGCATGGTAATGTTTTCCTGCGCGCCCAGGGGGCTGAAAAAAACAAAAAGCTCCCCTTCTGTGATCATCCCTTTTGATTGCAATTCAACACCTGTCAGGGAATCGAATTGCTCGGATTTTTCTCCTTCAGGGCCGTTGTAACCTATGACCTTATCCTTAAAGTCCACTCTGAGCGTGAGACTCTCTTTTGTGGAGAGTGCGCTGTCATTAAGATATCTCAGGATGGAGGCAATCCTTTTTGCATCGGATAACAGTTTATTCTCACCCATACCGGTGAAGGTGGGAAGGGCAAGGGCAAGCACAACGGAGATAATAAAAATGACTACCATGAGTTCCAGGAGGGTGAACCCACCCCTTCTGCAGGAATATTCTCTCAATTCTTCAGGAGGAGAAAGCCTGAAATCTCTCAAGCCCGCATCTGGCATGTGTTCTTCTCGATCCCGGATTCATTTCATATCCCAGCTCGTGATATCCGCGTTCTTGCCCTCTCCCCCTTCTTTACCGTCAGCTCCGTAGCTCACGACATCGTAGTCCCCGTGGAGTCCGGGACAGACATATATGTAGGGATTGCCCCACGGATC
>DASPUA010000075.1:0-3785 GCA_035623135.1 Thermodesulfovibrionales bacterium
TTATTAATTCCTTATCAACCCTGAAAAAATCCGCCACCTTTTCTTTGATCTTCATAACTTCCCTCCTATTTCTATTAAGGATCAAAATCCACTATCCTGAGAAAAATGTCCCAGTACCCTTTCTTTTTTAATATTCCATACATTACCCTGTCATCGACGCAGTTAAGATCAGCAAACAATATCGCTGCAAGCAATTTGAGCAAATCCCATGCCTATTGCAGGTTACAGAAGAGAAGATGTCTGAAAAGTAAAAATATTCAAATTCTAAAGTGAGTTACAGCTGAGTATCGGGTTATTAAGTGCGGCGGCGGAGATAGAGAATAGCTTGTGGGTGTCCGAAAACGATACGATGCTACAGAGAATATATGAACGGCAATTTTGCTAAAGGGCTCTCCCATCAGAATATCTCTGAATGTATCAGAAGAAGTCATTGGAGTTCTCAAAATATCGAAGAAGGATTTACATAGAAGCTTTGGTTTATCAGAACCAGTATCAAAGCTGCGGAGTATGGAATGCAAGCGAGGTCGCCCTCTCTTATCTATCTCATGTGCAGATAGCGACATGTACTCCGAAAACTCAGATCCCGTAACCTATTCGAATAGTGCCAGTATGGGCTCAATTAAAGTAGCAGAGAATCATTGCAGGAGGTCTGCAATTTCCCGGCAGGAATGCCTGTCCTTGTTTGAGGGAAAGCAGTTGGCCTTGACAGGAACCGAACATGTGGTACTCTTTGAGAGAGGACGATCATTGAAAGAGAAAGGAGAACAGGACCATGGATCTGAAATTGAGCGGATTGGAGGCATCTGCGGTAATGAATGCACTCCAGCTGTACATGAAGGAGCTGGAGAAGTCTGGCCAGGAAAAGGGAATCCTCATTGAGAAAAAGACGGTGAAGGATCTCCTTACAAGGCTCGAAGACATGCCCTCTGGAGAAGTCCCTTAGACCGCTGACTGATTTTATGGACCGGCGTGAGATGTGAAGACAGGACGTGCTGGTCTTTTTGTTTAATTGCCTGGCTTTGGTCACTGTAAAGACCCCTTTATCCTCCCCAATTCTTTGGGAGAGGGTAAAGGGGTCATCTCTGACCCTGCAAGAGCATTAACATTCGGTCGGCTTTGGCAGGCCCGCCAGTTTATAGGCACTTCTGTAACCAAGATGGGGGAACAGCTTGTACATGTCCCTTTTTGTGAACCCTGCTTCTATAAGTATGTCCCGACACAGGGGTGATTCACCGTACTTTTCATAATGGAGCCTCAGGGCAGCAATGAGCTTCCAGTGTTCTCCGGTCAGCTCTTTGACGCCTTCCTTGTGAGCAAGCTGCTCCGCCACATGTACGTCCCAGTCGTCAATATTTGCGAGAAAACCGTCCTCATCCAATTCCAAATACCTCTCGCGGACCTTTTTTGCTGTTGCCATAATGACACCTCCTTTAATTCTTTAATTCCACATTAACCCTTCTAACAAACAAGTACTATGATTTATGTCATAAGTTCGGGAAAATGAACAGATCCAGTCTATCTGCCTCCATTTCCCATTTATGGAAAAGAGCCAGAACAGGGCATCCTTGGATGCCCCAAATAGTATTTTTTCAGATTCTCGGTTCTTTTCACTTTTCCTTCCCTTTTCTGGTAAACTCAATGAATAGTTGAGGGAGGGGCGGGTATGTTCAAATTTATCTTCAGGCTTATTTTTATTTTTATTGTCCTGCTAATCGCCTTTATCGCCTTTTCTGTGTATAGCGGGGGTGAGAAGTTCAGGTGGTTAGGGAAAAAGGTTGAGCAGGAGAGCAAAAAGGTGGGAGAAAAGGCGGACCAGATCAAACAGGGGAGCGAGACCGTAATCAAGGGAATCGAGAAGACCACGGAGAAGATGAAGGAGTTCACCGGTAACAAAAACAAAGATGAAAAATCTCGTTGAAGCCCGGGAGATAGAGAAATCATTTTATACCCCCGCAGGAGAACTCAGGATACTCAAGGGCGTTGATCTTTCGATCAATACAGGAGAGATTGTGGGTATTGTAGGGGCCTCAGGCGTGGGGAAAAGCACCTTCCTCCATGTGCTGGGTGCCCTCGACCGACCCACTTCAGGGAAGGTTTTTTACGAAGACAGAGATATCTTTTCCATGGACAACGGCGCACTCGCCTTATTCCGCAACAGGACCATGGGGTTTGTGTTTCAGTTCCATCACCTGCTCCCTGAGTTCACTGCACTGGAGAATGTGATGATGCCTGGGCTTATCAGTTTTCGTGACCGCGCGGAACTGAAAGCCCATGCCGAGGGCCTTCTCAACGAGCTGGGGGTGTACGAAAGGAAAGACCACAGACCAGGGGAGCTTTCAGGGGGAGAACAGCAGAGAGTTGCGGTAGCACGGTCCCTGATACTCAATCCAAGGGTCGTGCTCGCTGATGAACCCACGGGGAACCTGGACACCACCACGGGTGAAGAGCTCTTTTACCTCCTCTTGAGACTGAACCAGGAACGGAATATCACCTTTGTAATCGTAACCCATAATGAGTCCCTTTCAAAGCGGTGCCACAGGGTTCTCACGATGGTAGACGGAAGGCTCGAACATCACCACTGACACCACATTTTACTCATGAACCTCACTCCAGTAAAACGGCTTGTCAAGGTCCACGTGTGCGGACCGGCATATAATCCTGGGTCTTGCTGTTCGCGAGCCGGATACCTCTCCTGAGTCTATTATGTGGGCTATTCGGTCATCGCTGATAAAATGCCATTGGTCATCCTGAACTGCTTTCTTGCCTGGACAGCGATATCCTTATTGTGGGTGACAATAACGAACGTGATCGCCTTCTCCTGATTCATCGTGTGGAACAGGTCGATCACCTCTTTCTCTGTCTCTTCATCGAGGTCGCCCGTGGGTTCATCCGCAAGGAGGATGTCAGGCCTGTTTATGAACGCCCTTGCAATGGCGACCCTCCTTTGCTGTCCTCCCGAAAGATGTGAGGGATACGAATTTACCTTGTCTTCAAGCCTCACAATCCTGAGGAGTTCCCTCGCATATTCCTCCCTATCTTCAGTAAAGGCTCCGAAAGCAGTGGGGAGCATAATGTTCTCGAGGGAGGTCAGGGTGGGGATAAGGCTCGAAAACTGGTAGATAAAACTTATTTCTCTATTTCTGAACTCAGAGAGGCTGTCATCATCCATGGACCAGATGTTGTTTCCGTCAATGACTACCTCTCCGGAATTCGGCCTTGTGAGGCCCCCTATAAGGCTTAAAAGGGTGGTCTTCCCACTCCCTGAATGACCGATGATAGAGACCATCTCTCCTTTTTCGACCGTAAGAGAGACATTGTCCACTGCCTTGAGCATCTGCCCATTGATATCATACGATTTGATAAGGTTTGTGACTTCTATCATTCCGCCTCCATGGATGTGTTTCTAAGGGCCTTTCTTGATCTCTTTCATCAACGCCTCTGCAGCGCCCTCATCAAACTTCATGAGAGACTCGTATTCCTGCTGCGCGGCTTTTTTATTCCCAATCTTCAGATAGGTCACTCCGAGGTTGAACCTGGCCGTTGAGTAAGTTGGTCTTAGCTGTATCGCCTTTTTGAGGGCGGCAATTTCATCCTGATACTTGTTCAGCTTTCCATATGCGACACCCATGTTATTGTATGTCATTGCATGCTTTGGCATATACTGGACGGACTTCTTGAACGCTTCAATAGCCTCCACAGGCTTATTAAGCCGGTCATAGGCAGTGCCCATCTTGAAGTAAGCATATCCCGCGCCTGGTTTTACCTTTATAAGGTGTTTATACGTT
>DASPUA010000076.1:0-2124 GCA_035623135.1 Thermodesulfovibrionales bacterium
ATGGCCCGCAACAGCCACCGCCTGAGGCATAAATCCTCAAGCCCCAATCGGCCTTTCCCTCTGCAACAAGTATTTCTTTCGCCTTTTGTGCCGCCGCTTCCGATATAGTTACCACTACAACCTCCTCATGTTTCATATCCAAAAATCCTGCGATTGGAAGATTTTGCTTTTTTAAGAATAAAGGAATAGCGGCCGAAAAAGCAAGGATGCCGGCACAATGACCCACCAAGAGCAGATCCCATTTGACCTTATTGCATGGCGGCAGAAGGTCTGATATGCTCTAAATAAAGGGAGCTGAGAGAAAGGAGGGTATATCATGAAATCCGAGGTCAAGGATCTGTTGAGGACACTGCACGATATGGGCAATGATGCTGAAGACTGTGTGTCTTTGCTGCAGACATCTTTTATTTATAGTTCACTGCCTACGCTTTGTGACTGCCAAAAAAGGATTCGCGTCTTCAGGGAAACAGAGCCCAGGCTGACGCGGGAGGTCGCCGAACTTGCCCGTGACAAAACAGGCTTAAAGCCGTTCGTCTCTGTTCCGGGCCACCTCATGAGAATCGGCGAAAGCATTGAAAAACTCGCAGGATGCGTAGAGAAGATGGTGAAGGAACATATACTCTTCAGCGACAGGGCCATAGAGGAAATCACCTATCTCTTCCAGAGAATAATGGACATCCTCAGGCCCATGTCGGACGTCATCCTAGCAAGGAACGCTATCATGGCCAAATACGTGGGCGAGTCCGAGGTCGGGGTTGTAAAACAGGCTCTCGAGTTTGCTACGCTTCATGAAGAGCGTTTGATTGAAGGGGTCTGCATTCCATACGCGTCATCGCTCTATATACAGATGCTTGATGAGATAAAGAACATCGCCTGGCATACAAAGGAAATTGCCACGAAGCTCACCGAGGGGGCAGCGGTGGAAGTCCATTAACTGAATGACGTCCGGGGCCTCTTATCTTGCATTGTCCAGCGCCAAGTTCGAGGAGCGGGTGGAGCGTGCTTGGGAAATGCTCAGAAGATGTGCTCTCTGTCCAAGAGAGTGTGGGGTCGACAGGACGGCAGGAGAATTAGGCTTCTGCAATGCAGGGACAACATCCATCGTGTCAAGCTGGGGTTCACATTTCGGAGAGGAAAAACCACTTGTAGGCAGGTTCGGTTCAGGGACGATATTCTTCAGCCGTTGCAACCTCGGATGTGTTTTTTGCCAAAACTGGACCATAAGCCATCTCGGTGAGGGCAAAGAGATCTCCTTTGAAAAGCTGGCCAGGATTATGCGGGAGCTCCAAGATTCCGGTTGTCATAACATCAACCTCGTGACCCCCACACACCAGATGCCGATGATACTTCGCGCACTCGCCCTCGCAAAAAATGAAGGACTGAATATCCCCATCGTCTATAACTGCGGTGGTTATGAGTCTGTGAATGCACTGAGGATCCTAGACGGGATAGTCGACATCTATATGCCTGACTTCAAATATTCAGATCCCAAAATTGCCCTTAAGTACTCGAAGGCAACAAACTACCCTGAGTCTGCAAAGGCTGCGATAAGAGAGATGCATGCACAGGTAGGAGATCTTAAAACAGACGAAAGGGGCATTGCCATCCGGGGGTTACTGGTAAGGCATCTCGTACTACCAGGGAACGCTGCCGGCACAAAAGAAGTTGTCAGGTTCATTGCAGAGGAAATTTCAAGGGATACATATATAAATATCATGAATCAGTACCATCCCTGCTATAAGGCTTCAGAGCACCCCAGCCTTGACAGAAGGATAACAGCCGATGAATATGACGCAGCCGTGAAAACGGCTAGGGACGCCGGTCTGCGCAGAATAGACGGTGCTACGAAAAACCATTTGAATTTTTTCAAATAAATTGTTAAAGTGATTCAGTCCTATGTTTTCTGCGATTCCTGATAAGAGGGAGCTCAAACTAAGGCAAACCATCCTCAAAGGTGTCTACGAAGACAATCTCAGAACAATCGGCAAGCGCCCTGGTACTGTTCGACGGCAGCCATCACGCCGGATTGGGCGCACGTTCCTGTTTTTTACGATCCTTATTCTAGGGGTGCTGGGATCCGGAAACTACTCAGACCTTTCTTCGCTTCAGAGAAAACATATGATC
>DASPUA010000077.1:0-2552 GCA_035623135.1 Thermodesulfovibrionales bacterium
CTGGCCCCCCACCTGCACTAACCCAAGCACAGGCAGCAGGGTCGCAATGTAATATCCCCAGAGCGTCAACCATAATCTATTTTTCTTCATAGTGAGCAAGGAAACAAAAGTCATCCCCGCCACAAGGAAAACAGCACCAAAATATACCGGGGAGAGAAGTGATACATTGCGCGGATAAGGATAAAAGGGGATCAAATTTATTGGCAATAGTATTTTCCACAGATACATAATAAGCGCCTTCGCTGCCACGAGGACCCGGGTCGGGAAAGGCACAAGCTCCATCAGTTTTGTGGCCCCTCCGCTTTCTTGCGCAAGGATAGTCAGGGATGATGAAATAAGGCTGCATGCAATAAAGGGAAGTTTCTCTGCTACAGCGGCCCCCATTTCCTTCAATGATTTTATCCTCCCAAAGGGATACCAGTCCAGGATCAGCAGCACGGCGGGAAGACTGACTGCCATGGGCTTGCTGAGCAGGGCAAGGATGAACAAAACAAATGAAGCCATATAGCGCGCGTCGAACAAAAACAGCCCTGAACTTTTCTCTTCCCCTCGGCGCTCGCCTCGCCTGCGCACATAGTCTGAGTACACCAAAATGCTCAGCAGGAAAAACAAAGTGCACAGAAGAGTTTTCCGCTGCGCAATCCAGGCCACTGTTTCCACCTGCAGAGGATGCAGGCCAAACAATAACCCTGTCATCCCTCCAACGATCATTGTTCTTCGACCATCCACCAATGTGGGTCCGCTCTCTTGCACTGCTCTGTCCATGCACATCTCAAGAAGCCTTATGCTCAGAAGCACAACGAGAAACGTATTACCCGCATGAAAAAACACGTTCGTCAGATGATGCCCCAGTGGGTTCAATCCCCATATCGCATAATCCACCGCGTGGGAGATCCAGGTGAGGGGGTGCCAATTGCTTGCGTAGAACTCTGAAAATACCCACCGAAAAAAGTCGAGATTAAAAGGATGGATATGAGGATTCTTAACAATGTATCTGCTATCGTCCCAATTGACAAACTGATTGCTCAACGAGGTGAGATACACCAGCATCGTGATCAAAGATATTATGCCCGCGAGGTAGTAGCGAGATTTTTTTGTTTCAAAAATACGAAGATTCTGTGGCGAACCGCTTTCAAAGGCAGCAACTGCGCGGGAAGAGCGCCTCTTTTTCCGGGATGACTTACCCATTGTGAATGGAGACCTCAACCTCGTCTATCTTTCCTCCATTGATGGAAAACCCCTTCACTACCGGTGTGTGTTCACTCAGGCTCACGATAGCGTATACTGCATCCTCGTAAAAAGCGAGATTCACATCAGTGCGGGATGGGTATGCTGCTGAAGAGGGATGGGAATGGAAGATGGCGACCATCGAAATATTGTTTTCCCTCATGTCCTTCATGACGTTAAACTGCTCTTTTGAGTCGAGCAGGTAACTCACAGGGGACTTTTCGATATTCGTCATTGTATAAATCTTCGAGACCATGTTTCCCTCGCCGGCAAGGATACCGCACGCCTCATAGGGATATCCCTTCTTGCAGTGAGCGATCATCTCGTCAAAGACACGTTGAGGGATTATAAGCTGACGCATCTTACCATGATTTCATGACAGGTGTGGCCAGGATATCTTGAAGCACGTTTATCTGGGTTGACCGAGGGGAGGCAGCACCATGCCCTCACGAAGGCAAAGGTAACTGCTTCTGTATCAATTTCAGCCTTCACATTCACATGAAGGGCTAATTCAATCTTGCTGGGAGAGAGCCTTGCCATGCCGATAACGAATTAAGAGGTTTTGTTATAGTCTGCAGTAATCCGCGTCATAATCCTGCAGCTCGGTAATGGCGGGATGCTCTCCGCACACGGGGCAGTCAGGATTCTTCGGCACCCTGACCCTCCTGAATGTCGTTTTGAGTGCATCATATATGAGGAGGGCATTCTTGAGTACGTCGCCCTTTCCCAGAATTAATTTGAACACCTCTATTGCCTGGAGGGAACCCACCACTCCGGGTATGGCGCCAATCACGCCCGCTTCCTGACAGGAAGGCACAAGGCCTGCAGGAGGCATTTCTTCAAAAAGACACCGGTAGCAGTGTCCTTCCCCAGGCATGATCGTGGTGACCTGTCCCTCAAATCTCAATATGGCTCCGCTCACAAGGGGCTTCTTGAGCAGTACGCATGCGTCGTTTACAAGATACCGTGTCGGAAAGTTATCGCTTCCGTCCACCACTATGTCATACCCTTTCATGAAACCCATAATATTGTCTTTGGTCATTCTCTCCTGGATGCCAAATACCCTCACATCCGGATTCAATGCCTCAAAAGTCGTCTTTGCGGACTCAACCTTGGGAACACCGAGACGCTGCGTGTTATGGGCGATCTGCCGCTGGAGATTGCTCAGCTCCACCGTATCATTGTCAATCATCCCGAGAGTACCCACGCCTGCTGCGGTAAGATAGTATCCAACAGGACAGCCAAGGCCCCCGGCACCGATAATGAGCACCTTTGCACTCAGAAGTTTTTTCTGACCCTTTCCCCCAACCTCAGGCAGTATGATA
>DASPUA010000078.1:0-4735 GCA_035623135.1 Thermodesulfovibrionales bacterium
TGGTCCTGATAGCACCCGTGAAAGCACCTTTTTCATGTCCGAACAACTCGCTGGCAAGGAGCTCTTCGGTGAGTGTGGCGCAATTCAGAGAAAGAAAGGGCATGTTCTGCCTTCTGCTGGTGAAGTGGATAATTTTTGCAAGAAGACTTTTCCCCACGCCTGTCTCTCCCGTGAGGAGCACGTTACAATCCGAACCCTTTATGCCCTCAATCATGACCAGTATCTGCTTCATGCTTTCGTTCCTCGCAATGATGGTGACCTTCCTGTCCATTCCGAAGTATGCCTTCAACGCAATATTTTCTTTCTTCAGGGCAGTCCGCTCACGAATATTCTTCACCTTGAGGATAAGATCATCAAGATCAAAAGGTTTTGTGATGTATTCATACGCCCCTTTCTTCATTGCCTCCACTGCCGATCCTATGCTTCCAAACCCGGTAATTACGAGCACCTCCAATTCGGTGTTGATCCCTTTAGCTTTTTCGAGGAGTTCGATGCCTGTCATTTCAGGCATTTTTATATCGGTGATAAGGACATGGTAAAGATTCTTGGATAGTTCCCGGAGGGCCTCACGGCCGTTATGTGTCCCCATTACGTCGTATCCTTCCCTCGTGAGTGCATTTACGAGGTGCTTGAGAGTTATTTTTTCATCCTCTGCAATGAGAACCCTGAAATTCACTATTGATCCGTTCTCACCGGCACCGTAATGGTGAATGTGGTACCTTTCCCTGGCTTGCTCTCGACTGAAATCTCACCATGATGCTTGCTGATGATACTAAAGATAATTGCAAGTCCAAGGCCTGTACCCTTATCCCTTGTAGTATAAAATGGCTCGAATATCTTTTCTACTATCTCGGGGGGCATTCCCTTTCCTGAATCGGAGACAGTTATTCTTGCTTCCCTTTGTGCCTCAAGTGCCTGTACCTGTATGGTTCCCTCTCCTGACATGGCATCAATGGCACTAGTGAAGAGGTTGATGAACACCCTCTCCATCTGTTCAGGGTCAGCGTCTATGAGAATTCTATCCGGGCCTATGTCTGTATCAAAATGAACCTTTCGGGTATCCATTGCGACACTCACAAGTTTATACGCTCCCATGATAAGTTCGCCCAATTCCACCTTTCTCAGGTGTGGTTCCCTCCCTCTGGCAAATTCCAGAAGGTCGCCGGTGATCTGTTTCATTCTTTTGGTCTGCCCTGCGATATCACCCACAATCTCTCTTATTGTCGGAGAGGTGCAATCTCCCATCTCTTTTTCCAACATCTGGGAGGAGAGGTAGATGTTGTTAAGGGGATTATTGAGTTCGTGGGCAACGCCTGATGCGAGGGTCCCTATGGCTGCCAGTTTCTTGGACTGGAGGAGTTCCTTGTTCTTTTTCTCCAGTTCCGCTTCTCTCTGGGCCAGCTGCTCCTCCATCTCGTTGAATTTGCGAATAAGGTGCCCCACTTCGTCCTTTTGGAGAGGAACCGGCATTGTGGAGAATTGTCCTCTCCCTGTTTTTTCCACGAGGCTGATAAGCTGGTTGAGGCGATTTGCAACGCTCCTGCTGATGAAGAAGAGCATCCCGATTCCGGTAATGAGGAATAACGGGAAAAAGATGAGGATGGCGACTTTTGAGATACGGGTAACTCCCTCAGCGCTCTCTCTGGCAATCCTGTCGATTTCCTTCGAAACAGCAATGATCTCTTCACCGTTTTTCCTGAGGGCATTGATGTCAGAATCCAGCGCTCTCAGCTGTCCGATAATTCTGTCCCGGGGTGACATCAGGAACTCCTGTTCCAGGAATTCTGCGCCCTGAAGAGGCCGTTCGAATATGGCTACCTCCATGAGAGGGAACAGTTTTGAATATCTCTGATGAGAAAGGGCTCTGTCCCTCAATGCCTTTGAGAGCTCCTGTATGGATGTCTCAATTTTCTTGAACCTCTCTCCGTAGTCCATAACAGAGTTCTTCAGGAGGGAGACCTTCCCTGTCTTGTCCATGCTCAAATTTTCGGCCAGGATCGAATCAAGCTCCGTAATGTAGGTATGGATGGCTTCCGCTTCTGTGGCTGACGTCGCAGGTCCGTAGAGGAAGAAATTCTTTTCGTGCCTTCTTAACTGGAGGGATTTGCTCCTTATGGTGTCGGTGAGCTCAAGAAACTTGATCTCTTTCCTGATCTCGACGAAATTGATATATTCAAAGGCTGAAAGGGCTGCGATAATAAAGGCGCAGAGAAAGAAGCTGAGGGTTATCTTTTTCTTGAGTGACATTGGTCAGGATCTCCCTCAAGCTATTGTATACCATTGAGAGGAGAAAGTATAACCGCACCCTCACAATTCATAGTTTCCCTTGAGGAAGTTCCTTACATACCGTTCCACGGCAAAGTCATCATGCATTACCGCATCCAGTTGTCTCGTGTACGCGAGCAATCTGCCCATCTGCTCAAGGATGGCCTCCATGGCATCCCTTCTCATATTCCCAATCCGCCCAATGATAAGGTCACCCTTCGTCTCAATGGTGAGACCATACCCTTTCAGGATCTCGGCAATGAGCTGTACCCTTCGAGAACGTTTTGTGATATCAGTCGCACCTCCCATAAAACGGAAATAGAGATGGTTATTCCTTGCAGTTTCACTGCAGTAGCAATCGATCACGGTGAAGTGATAGCCAAATTTAAGGTTCAGGTTGGTGTATTCCGCTGACGCCACCGCAACATTGTATCCGACATAATCGTTTCTCTGAAAAGCTATTTCAGGCACTCTTATCATGCTTGAGAGAAAATCATTCACCTTCATGGATACGGCGTCCGCATGCCAGACCCCCGGATGGATCATCCCCTTGATAACCGCCCTGAGGGGCAAAGAGGCTATCTGTTCAAAGGATGCGTGCTCACTGCCCGCTGTACTATTCAGACCTCCCCCAATATCGATAACAATAATCCCCGCGGGGACGGGTAACTCCAATTTGACCGCAGCATGTTCTTTGATCATTGCGTTTCCATACCGCGCCTTGTCCACAAGCTCCATGACTGATTTTTCATGGATAAACCTGAGCACATCATGGAGCGTTTTACACCTTTCAGGCAAAAACTGATCAATGGACGGGTCGATGAGATTAAGGGGGACAATGTATCTGAGAATGTATCTCTTTTTCCTGAATTCGTATACCTGTTCAATCCTTTCGGAATGCCTGTCTGCACGGTTTTCCAGTCCCCTGACTGCTCCTTCATACACAACGGTATCTCCTTCATCCCCCACAGTGACGGTTACCGCCTGGCCGTGGCTGAGGATTTCTGTTGCTTTACCTGTATTCACTATGGTGGGAATCCTGAATTCCCTGCAGAGGGATGCCATATGGCTTGTAGGTGTTCCCACGTCAGTGACAATAGCTGCCAGATAAGGCATGATTCTCACAAAACTTGATGAGTCATACCTCGAGACAAGCACCGCCCCCCTCGGCACGTTTCCTATCTCATCAGCGTGCCTCAGGATAAATACTCTGCCCACACCCACACCTTTCTGCACCGCAATACCTTTGTGGCTCATCAGCGGAGGACCTATATCTTTCAATGACACAGGAGTGGTGGGCTCAGACCAGTCCTTCTGCTCAATCATAAGAGGTCTTGACTGAACAACATAAATCCTCTCGTCCCTGTCAATGGCCCATTCTATATCCTGGGGCCTTTCGAAATGCCCTTCAAGGATCATTCCAATCCTGGACAGTTCTTGCACGTTCTCGCCCGCCAGGCAGGACTTGCCTGCCATTGTTTCAGGAGTTCTTATAGTGTCGGTTCCTCCCTCAGCAAGGGTAACGATCATCCTTTCTTTTTTGCCCTTTTTGACCTCAACGAGTTCCGGCAGAACGCCTTTTTTCACCTTATAGAAGTCTCCGTCCGTCTGTCCTTCCACAATGGCCTTTCCTAATCCCCAGGTGGCGTTGATAAGAAGTGTATCAGTGTCCTCATTCGGTGATGTGGAATATATCACCCCGCTGGCGAGTGCATCTACCATCACCATGCATCCCACTGCCATCTTCAGTTTCCCGATTCTATATCCGAGTTGCTTCTGATAGTTCACCGACTGATGAGAAAAGAGACTTGCGACAACCTTTCGATAGGCATCCTCAAGCGCCCTAAGTTCAAGAGGCACGTTAAGCACTGTCTCAAACTGTCCCGCAAAGGAGGATTCACCATCCTCATCTTCTGCGCTGCTCCTCACCGCAAGAAAGCAGTGCTCACCGCATTTTGTTTTGAGGTTCTCAAGGGCGCTATGGAGAGCTTCTTCAAGTTCCTGGGGTATCGTTGCATGGACAATCAGATCCCTCACCTCATCAAGCACGGGCTCCTTCACCCCAGTGCCATTATCAAGTGATTCTACTAAAAGGGTGAGGTTCTGAGAAGAAATGAATGTGTCGAAGGCGCGTGTGGTTATTACAAATGCCTCCGGGACCCTGAGTGACAGTGAATTCTTTACCTCGGCGAGACTCGCAAATTTTCCTCCCACAGTGTGTACCATGTCACGTGTAGTGTCGCTCAAAAAGACGACCATCCTGTCCTGACCAGGCGGAGAGCCATATATCATTTCTCTGATCTGAGTGTCGATCCGGTCATACACACTATGAAGCACCGGATACCTGTTTTCCGTGAGCAGATTGAACCTCTGCATCGAGTGTGTAAGCTCATCCGACAACTGCGCGTAGGCGTTTTCCACGTACACGATATCAAAGAGGTAGTCACCCCCTAGTTTCTCCCCCATATCG
>DASPUA010000079.1:0-2495 GCA_035623135.1 Thermodesulfovibrionales bacterium
ATGCTTGAAGTCGCGGACAATTCAGGTGCAAAGAGGGTCCAGTGCGTGAAGGTCCTGGGCGGGTCCCGCAGAAGGTACGCACGTCTCGGGGATATCGTGGTTGTGAGCGTGAAAGAGGCATTGCCCGACAGCAATATTAAGAAAGGGTCTGTTACCAAGGCTGTTGTGGTGCGGACCAGAAATGCGACTAGAAGACCGGACGGCTCTTACATACGTTTTGATCAGAATGCGGTCGTCCTGATAAATCCGCAGGGCGAGCCGGTAGGAACAAGAATCTTCGGTCCGGTCGCGAGAGAGTTGAGATGGAAGGAATATATGAAGATAATCTCTCTTGCCCCGGAAGTACTTTAGGAGGATAGATGAGCTTAGGGATTAGAAAGGAAGACACAGTTCACGTTATTACTGGCAAGTATAAAGGGAGAAATGGGAGGGTGCTGGCGGTCAATCGGGAAAAGAGCAATATATTGATAGAAAAGATTAACATGATCAAGAAACACATGAAGCCGAATAAGACCTATGCGCAGGGCGGCATTATAGAAAAAGAGGCCCCGATACATCTCTCAAATGTCATGCTGGTGTGTCCGAAGTGCAGCAAGCCGACCAAAGTCGGTGTAACCCCTGTTGAAGGCGGGAAGAGGCATCGTACGTGCAAAAAATGCAGGGAGGTCATTGATTGAAAATGACTCCACGAATGAGAGAAAGATACATGAAGGAGATCGTTCCTGCAATGATGAAGGAATTTTCATACAAAAATATCATGCAGGTCCCCAAGATAGAGAAGATTGTATTGAATGTGGGGCTCGGCGAAGCGATTCAGAATATAAAACTTCTGGACGCTGCCCAGAAGGAACTTGCGATGATTACCGGGCAGAAAGCGGTCGTAACCAAGGCTAAAAAGTCGATCGCAACCTTTAAGCTGAGACAGGGTATGCCGATAGGCTGCAAGGTCACACTGAGAGGTAATGTGATGTACGAATTTCTCGACAGGCTCATAAGCATCGCCCTTCCGAGGATCAGGGATTTTAGAGGAGTTTCGGGGAAGTCCTTTGATGGCAGGGGAAATTACTCCCTCGGCCTTAAGGAACAGTTTATCTTCCCTGAAATAGATTATGACAAGGTGGAGATGGTTCACGGACTTGATGTGGCTGTCTGTACATCCGCCGGGAACGACAAAGAGGGCAAGGCGCTTTTGCGCCATTTCGGCATCCCTTTTAGAAATTAGAGAGGACTACATGGCTAAAACGTGCATGATTGAAAAATCGAAGAGGCCGCCCAAGTTTGCGGTAAGGGTCCATAACAGATGCAAGATATGTGGCAGGCCGAGAGGCTATCTGAGACAGTTCGGGATGTGCCGGATTTGTTTCAGAGCGCTGGCACTCCGCGGGCAGATTCCAGGAGTGACAAAATCAAGCTGGTAGTCTATGACCCATAGGGAGGTGAATTGATGTTGACAGATCCAATTGCAGACATGCTTACAAGGATAAGAAATGCGGTTTTAATAAAGGCCGAGAAGGTTGATATCCCTGCTTCGAGGATGAAACTTGAGATTGCAAAGATTATGAAAGAAGAAGGGTTTATCAGGGCTTATAAGATATTGAAAGACAAGAAGCAGGGTGTGCTCAGAATAACACTGAAGTATACGCCTGACAATCAGCCGATTATTGCCGGGCTGAAAAGGGTGAGCAAGCCCGGCAGAAGGGTGTATACTGACAAGGATGCTATTCCCATGGTGATGGGGGGTGTAGGCATCTCCGTGCTTTCAACGTCGAGAGGCGTTCTTGGAGACAAGGCGTGCAGACGTGAGAAAGTGGGAGGGGAAGTCCTCTGCTATATATGGTAAAGGAGAACCAGGATGTCGAGAATCGGTAAAAAACCAGTTGATATTCCAACGGGCGTTAATGTTACGCTGCGGGATAATGCGATAAAAGTTAAGGGGCCAAAGGGTGAACTCAACTGGAGTTGCCCTGCCGGGACCAGCGTTTCAGTGAAGGAAAATAAAGTGGTTGTTGAGAGGGCCGATGATATCAAGAAGACAAGGGCTTTGCACGGTCTTACCAGAAGTTTGATATCTAACATGATCGAAGGAGTGTCCAAGGGATACCAACAGATACTCGACATTAGCGGTGTGGGGTACAGGGCGCAGGTGCAGGGAAAGAAGGTAGTTTTTTCACTCGGATATTCTCATCCGGTTGAATTCAACCTCCCTGAGGGGATAAGCGCAGCCGTGGACCCCAAGCAGACCCAAATCACACTCTCTGGAATTGACAAGCAGAAGTTGGGGCAGATTGCTGCGGATATGAGGTTTTTGAGACGCCCCGATGTCTATAAAGGAAAGGGCGTCAGATATTCCGGCGAAAGGCTGAAACTGAAAGTCGGCAAGACTGGTAAAAAATAGTTGCACGTAAGGCATCGATGTAGGGGCGATTCATCAACCGCCCCTGCGAAGATAAATATAGCAGGAGGCTATTTTGACAAAGAGTAAGCAAGAAGGCAGG
>DASPUA010000080.1:0-8234 GCA_035623135.1 Thermodesulfovibrionales bacterium
GGGCTATGATCCTCCCACAAAAACAACAACAATACAAAGCGGTGACATCAAGAAAGGCTCTGCATCATTAGGTGAAATAACACTTGAAAATAGAAAGCCAGAAAAATCTCAAATTAACCAGGAAAATATAAAACCGGTCACCGAACACTTGCCTCCGTTATCTACAGGGCCGGCAAATTTTAAAGAGAGGTAATAATGGTGAAAAACATTATTGGGGATCACTTTATTAATGGGTATGCTCATAGTGTTTGGTAATGTTTCGCGTGCACATGGAGAAACACTCAGGGGTACCGTTACGAATCAGCATAATATTGCTATTCCGGGGCTGACTGTTTCTCTTGTTCATGCCTCTTTGGGCGAAGCTCTCCTTCAATAACAGATTCTGTGGGACGGTATTTCTTTTCAAAAGTGCCTTGATTAATACTCCATATTACATAGAAATTTACTGGGGCTATCAATTGATTTACAGAAACACCGTAAAAATTGTCTGGAATATACAATTGCCGCCTATAATTCTTGTGCAATGAGAATTTGACCTTCATAGGAGCTAATATCGACGCATTGAAAGGAGACTTATCATGGCAGAAAAAAGGAAGATTGTTTCGACCGAGAGAAGCGCGATGAAGAGAGCAGGTTACGGCTGGGTGCCTGATCTGCCCGATCATCGGGACATATTATATGGTACGGTTCGCAAGGTACCCGCTGTACTGCCCCGTTCTGTTGATCTCCGTGCAAGGTGTTCAAAGGTTGAAAATCAGGGAAATCTCGGCAGCTGTACCGGCAATGCCCTTGTCGGCGGATTGGAGTTTTTGGAACGGAAAGACAAGGTCCCCTACGCTGAATTGAGCAGGCTTTTTATTTATTATAACGAGCGTGTTATCGAACATACCACGAAAGTTGACGCGGGTGCGATGATCCGTGACGGGATCAAGACGCTTGTCAAACAAGGCGTATGCACTGAAAAGAAATGGCCTTATGTAGTATCGAAATTCAGCGTGAAGCCAGGTCCGGCATGCTACAAGGAGGCCCTGGAGCATCAGATTACCTCATACCAGCGCATCCTTACACTCGACGAGATGCGCACCTGTCTCGCCGATGGGTTCCCGTTTGTGTTCGGCTTTACCGTGTATGAGAGCTTTGAGTCGCAGCAAGTCGCCAAGAGCGGGATAGTACAAATGCCGCAGCCAAACGAGCGCGCAGTGGGCGGACACGCGGTGCTTGCAGTAGGATATGATGATTCCGCGAAGAGATTTATCGTCCGCAATTCATGGGGAGAAGGATGGGGGATGAAAGGCTATTTTACGATGCCCTATGACTATGTTGCTGACAGAAATCTGTCCGATGATTTCTGGACAATCCGCCGGGGGGAACAAATGTAGATTCTCATCAATGTCAATCGCCTGCACCCTGGAGGTATCATGACTCTTCACATAGGGGAGCTGGAGGGCACTCACTCACTAACTGCTGTGCGCCGGCAAGCATGTTCTGCTGTTCAAATGCTATAGTGTCAGCCAGTTTCCTGGTCTCTGTATGGGCATTATTGATGGCTTCTTTCTGCTATTCAAGACCTGAATAGATGATTATCCCCATAGCAGGAAGGGCAACGATAAAAACCATGAGGCGCAGCTGTGATCTGATTGACATTGCAAAAAATCTGGTCATTCCAGTATTCATACGCCCGGCACTTTTGGGCTGCCGATTAATGCCGCAAGGATCTCAACACACGCATAGCCATGAGGATTTGAATGCGTCATGCAATTTTTTGCAGAGTGCTTTCTTACACAGACGCTAGGATAAGTATCTCAGAACTCAATAAGGCATTTCTATGCATTTTTTGCTTTTCTTTAGGCATTTTTTTGAAGCTACGAAAGCTGCCGTATATGAGCGAGTCCAGGCAAATTGAGAGAATTGGGAAGGGGTTACCTCCTTCCCCCTCCTCCAAACGAGCCCCTGCCGCCTCCGGCAAAAGAACTCGATCTAGTTACAAATGATCCTCTGCTTGTTCCGCTGAAGGAGCCCGTGCCACCTCCAAAAGAATGGAATGACCTGCTTTCGCCAGAAGGCTGACTGAATGACCTCTGACTGAATGTGCCCCAGCCAGAATAGCCTGCTCTCGCATAAGTTCTCGCCGCATTACCCGACATCATCCCGCTTCTGCCAGAAGGCGAGACATATGTTCTACTTCGTGAAGGCAGAACAGTTGCCCCTGCGTTGCCCCTTCCTGTAGAAACGGTCCTGCTTCCGTTGAAGATTGCCTGTGCCCCCCTGCTTCCAGAAGCACTTGACCATCCTCTCACTGCCCTGTCCGAAAATCTCCCGCCACCAGCTCTGTGCACAGGATCAACGCGCGATATCATCCCTGTCCTGGAATCACGGAAGTGGTTGCTCACAAATTCTCCATGCCCGTCATGGCCGTGACCATGTCCATGGCCATGTACGAACCCGTGAAAGTCTGCCAGCACAAAGAACCCGGGGAACCAGAAATTCCACCACCAAAACGGATAGGGAACCCAAGAGTACAGGTATGCGTAATCCACAGGCGGGGCATAGTATGTCACAACAGGTGGCCCCTCTTGGTAATAGTAATCAGTGATAACAGCAGAGTCAGGATACGCCGGCGCAGTCATTCCCGCATAATTCTGACCAGAGGTATCCGCCTGTACAGGCAATCCGTATTCCGTTGTTATAACATTTGCGAATGTCGTAAGTGCCGCATCTTTACCCATCGCCAAATTGCCTGAGTCCGCTGCTTCACTTACCGCGGCCCGCAGTTCTGCTGCAATATCAGGCGTCACAGGGTAGTCACCTATCCAGCCATTACGCGGGCTAATACCAACCGCACTTAACATGTTTTCCGCTTCTGCCTCGTTCGCAGGCTTGCCGATGTCCAATGCATCAACCAATCTTACAGCCAGGGTACCCTCTCTGATCACAGGTTGAGATACTGGGGGGTTCAGTACAGATACTTGGTCAGTCTGCGCAGCCAGCATAGTCGGCACAAAAACAAAAGCAATTAACACGAACGCTATGGGAAACAGGCTTTTCATATTTCCCACCTCTTTTCTCATGTGAAGAAAGAAAAGCCGTTCTTTTCTCCTCTAATCCTATTTATAGTATGCACCCCATAATGCTACTTCGCAACTATGAAACTAAACACTCCGGCATTGATTTTTGCTGTTTGATTCCTTTTTTGACCAAAATGGCATATGATTATCAATTTGCCTTAAATAGTGCTCTATAGCTTATCTTGTGTCTCCTTTTCATATATGCCTTTTTTGACTTACACACTCAGGATTTCTGCCTGATATTCACGTCCTCAGGCCCTACGCCTCCAGAGATGCTCGTAGTATCACAGAAGGCCTGCCGCACGATCGCCCAGGTCCATATTGTCCATATACTCGATAGCGTACACAGGCACGCATTGAGGCATGCGGAGTCAGTGCAGTGCCTGCAAGAATTACCCGTAAGAGCCAGCGTAATCCAGTGCGGCGGTGATTGACCTGCTCGATGGAGAGCACATGCCTCCAATCTGCTGCGCTTAATTTGCCGGTACTGTCATACGAGTTACCGGTGAAGTTGGATGCCACCAGGACGCTCTCACATTGTCAAGATTATAGAGATTTTATGTCCTTTATCTCTCAGCGCAAGAAAGAGATTCATGAAACAAATCGGTGAATTTTGATAAAAAAACCTTTTTTCTCCATTTATGGAGCGAACTCACTCGACTAACGACCTAAAATCTCTCTGTTTCTATGTTGCTTATATATGCAATATGTTATATGATGAAATCAAGGTGGTAGAACTGAAGGTTTTACTATCGGCAGTAACGATGAAACAGAAAGGTGGTGTAGGTTATGCTTAGCAGAACAAGCGTAAAAACGTTTTTAGCGGTGGCAGTGGCAACCCTTTTTGTAATGGCGTTCGCGTCTCAGGCCTCTGCATATTCGGCTGGGGGAAGCTCACCATTTACCTACACAGGGAAAATTGTCTCGCTTGATAATGATCACAGATCTGTCACTGTGCAGGCAGGACCGAATGATGAATTGAGCTTTAAACTGGATGACGCTGCTACGGTGATGAAGTGTAATATGGACGAGCACTTCTCTGACCTCAAAATCGGTGACCAGATAAGGGTATCTTATTTTGAGGAAGGCAATGGCGGCTACATTGCCAGTGGGGTAGAGTGGTTGCCAATGGGATTGACCCGTTGTTAATGGTGTTTTGACCCAAAAAAGGAGTACGGATCGTTATTCGTGCTCCTTTTTTGGGTCAGTCAATTGCTCACCTAGGCTTCGTGTGAGGATTTGGAGTTTCTGTTGTTTCCCTATCCTCTTCCGCTTCACTGGGAGGGCAGACCGGGACATACCCACCCCACCTTGCTCCTATGCGCACGGTAAGATAGATGGACACAGCAAGCAGCACGAAGCATACTGCGACTACGGGAGGGCTCCAGATATACCCTGGCAGATTCTCGTAGAGTCCGTAGCATCCAAAAGCGATGAACACAAGGGCAGCTCCCCACTTGATCGCCCGTTCTGGAAGACGTTTTCCCATCACATTGCCCACAATAATACCGACGGCATCGGACACCATCATACCCAGCGTTGTTCCCAGCCACACGGTGATGATAGTGTTATACTCAACTGCCAGCGCAATGGTTGCGAGCTGGGTCTTGTCACCCATCTCTGCCATAAAGAATGCGACCGTGACGGTCCAGAAAGGGCTAAAGCGGTACTTCTGATCCTCGCCATGCAGGGTATCGCCCCTGATTGTCCAGAGACCGAAGAGAATAAACGAGCCAGCAGCAACTGCCTTGATAGACTGAAGCGGCACCATCATCGCCAGGTAGCTCCCTAGTGTAGCAGCCATGAGATGGTTTGCGGCTGTTGCCACAAATACGCCCCCCATGACCACCTGCCACCTGAACCTGCAGGCAAAGGCCATGGCAAGGAGTTGGGTCTTGTCACCCATCTCTGCAAGGACAACGAACATCAGAGATGCGAGGAACGGCTTCATGAATTACCTCTCATGCGCAATAGATGCCTCATGCTTTCCTGCTTCTTTTCAAAACCTTTTCCTTTGGTTCAACTCCAAGCCTGGGATCATTCATTTTGACCACCTCCACCTCCTTATCCTTTTTCTCGATGAAGGCATACGTTATATCAGCTTCGGCTCCCGGTATGCAGCATAGGCTTCGCATTTGTGCTGCTTCTTGCACGATGCCTTACACACCTCGACGTACTGATAACGTCCCCCTCCAGGACACCAAATTTTGTCCGTATTCTTATTTTGGCCCTTGCCCTCTTTATGCAATGAGCTCTGGAATTTCTTCACAATCACTTCAATCTCCCTGCCTGAATCAGAAGTTTTGCGCGCAGCACCTCACACAGATATCATACCAATAATGCATTCATAAAAAACCGTGATTGCAGACAACGCGGTTATCTGGTATAAGGATGAGAGAAGGCCTAACAAAAATGAAAGGAGAGGGCAGATGAGCACAGTAAGGATTTTATTGGTTGTGGTACTGTCGGTGTTTCTGCTCAGCGCAATCATGGTGAGCGCCAAGGCCGATGAACCAAGGCAGGACGTACTTTATTTCTGTGATTGCGGCAAGGACTGTAAGTGTGATTCGGTAAGCACCAAGCCGGGAAATTGCAAGTGCGGTAAGCCCATGAAATGGGGGCATGTTCTCAAGATTGAAGGGAATGAGGCCCTGGTCTGTACATGCGCAGAAGGGTGCAAATGCAGCCTTGACCCAAAGGACCCTACGAAATGCGGCTGCGGCAATCCTGTGAAAAGGGTGAATCTCAAGGGAACAGGGATATATTTCTGCAACTGCGGAGGTTCCTGTATGTGCAATACTGTTTCGGACAAACCCGGCAAGTGCGAATGCAATATGGATTTAAGGAAAGTAGATTGAAGGACTGATGAAGTCAAAGGTAAGGAAGGCAGGGCCGTGGAACTCTGCCTTCTTCCATACTTCTTTGCGTGACGATGTTGAAGGAGGAAGATGAGAAGCCGAAAGGAATTCCTTTATAGCCTTGTTCTCATGGCTATATTGGTTCTCAACTCCTGCGCGTCTACCACTTTGACTTCTGTGTGGAAGGATGAAACCTATCGCTCAGGTAATATTAAGAAGGTTTTGATCATTGCTTTTTCTGAAAGACCAGCTGTCAGAAGATTCTTTGAGGATGAATTCAAAAGGCAAATGACTCCTCTTGGCGTAGAGGCAATTTCGAGTTATACGGTTGTTCCATATGAGAAACTGTCGGACAAGGAATTTCTTGCAGCGCAGGCAAGAAACCTACGGCTCGATGCTGTTCTGATTACCAGACTAGTTGACAAGAAAACAGTACAGTCATACTTCCCCCCTGAGACAGCATATATGGGGCCAAGCGGGTATTCAACAGGATGGCCGACATATTGTTACAATTGTTATCAGGCTCTTACAAGACCTGGGTATACTGTGGAAAATGAGATCGTAAGCCTGGAAACGAATTTATACGAAGCGAGAACAGATACGCTCATCTGGTCAGCCCTGTCCGATACCTTTGCGGAGAGTGATAAAGATGACTACATCAGGTCGTTCATTAGTGTCATAATGAAAAAATTGTCAGATGACAAAATATTGTGAGTGTATCCACATAAAATTGCAGTCTGCCACATCGCATCAGATTGTGGTTAAGCTAAGGGTTGCACGGCTAGGTCATAAACTCCTTTCCTAAAATCTCCCTGCTGATTATGAGTCTCATGATGTTCTGGGCGCCTTCGGCGCCCACAATATACGAGGCGACACCCCTCAGCCCCCGCTCGAGTCCCGCCTCCCTTGTATACCCATAGGCGCCGTGCCATGTCATCACATTCTTGATGATGTCAAAGGCAACGGCAGGGGCAGTGAGCTTCGCGGTCGCAACAGCCTTATTTATCTCCTGATGGCCGAACCTGTTTTCGGAATACATCCGATCAAGCATCCAGGCGGCCTTGTACACAAGAAGCCTTGCTGATTCGAGTCTGGTATAATCCTCTGCCAGCTGGAACTGTATCCCTTCGAACTGCGCGAGGGGAGAGCTGAAAAGTCTTCTCCTTTTTATATACTCTATGCCTGAGCCTAACGCCTTCTCGGCTGCACCGATGCATGCCGCGGATACGAGGGTCCTTGCGCAGTTAAATCCCTCCATGGCGTAGTAAAAACCCTTGTTCCATTCTCCAATGAGATAATGACCGGGTATCTCAACGCTCTCAATCCTGAGAAAGCCATTGGATATTCCTTCCCTCCCCATCTGTCTACTGGCGCTGACAGTTATCCCCTTCTTTTCCTTTACAGGAAGGTAACAGAGGGACAAACCCTTGTGGCCGAGCTGGGGGTCCGTCTTTACTATGGTTACGTAACCCCCTCCGTACCTGGCTGCCTCTCTCACCCCGCTTATGTATGCCTTTGCACCATTCACCACCAGCGCATCTTTCTTTTTCTCCATTCTAGTGGACAGGGAAGATATGTCAGAGCCTCCGGTCGCCTCTGTGGAGGCTATACCGAGAAAGGTCTTTCCCTTTACCACGTCAGGAAGGATATCTTCCTTTGCCTTCTTGCTCCCGTACCGATCCAGGAGAAAACCCCAGCCAGCTTCCACCAGATAATACACTGCAATAGCCATGCTTATATCCGCCTTGGCTATCTCCTCTGCTGCGATCGCTGCCTTGATAAAACCCTGACCCGAACCTCCATACTCCTTTGAAATGGTTATCCCAAAAAGACCCGTATCTCCCATATCTTTCAGGATTTCTTGGGGGATCTCCCCTTTTTCGTCTATCTCATTGGCCCGGGGTTCAATTATTTTTCCGCAGAAATCCCTCACGGATTTCCTGAAAAGTTCCTCTTCTTCACTATAGGAAAAGTCCATATTAAAACCTTTACACAGTCTGAAATTAAGATATAATTTTATTAACACTATACCACAAAAAGAAGACAGAACGAAGAAAGATGACGAGGTGATGAGGAGAGCATGGAGATCAGAACAATTGCGGTAATAGGCGCAGGGACCATGGGGAGTGGCATAGCCCAGATGGCTGCACAGAGCGGCTATGAAGTGGTTATGAAGGATGTCAAAGACGAGTATGTGAGGAACGGATTCACGAAGATAAAGGAGAGGCTTGAAAAGAGAGCACATGAAGGGAAGCTGGAAATCAGGGAACAAGAGAGGGTCCTCTCGAATATAAGAATTACCACAAGTCTC
>DASPUA010000081.1:0-8633 GCA_035623135.1 Thermodesulfovibrionales bacterium
TCGCCTCAAATAAGTATAAAGGTGCATTGCTTTCAAGGACAAATGCGGTGGGTGATGGAATGCAGAGAGATCTCGGAAGAGCACTGAATCTCGGCATCCCCCTTGAGTCAATGGAAGGGGTGAATGAAAAACTCCAGGAGCTTATTTCCAGGGACCCGGCAATTGCGTATGCCATGGTCACGGATATCAAGGGGAAGGTTTTGTTCGATACCCGTCAGGCAGAGCTCGGCAAGGAGCTCAAAGATGATACCTCCTTGAAAGCGGCCTCTTCAGCCAAGTCCATTATTCAGACCGCAGGCGCTTTTTATGACCTCTCCTTCCCCCTGGTGAACGCAGAGGGGAAGATGGTTGGTGTCCTTCGCGTGGGGGTCAAATCTGAGGCGGTGAACTCCCAGCTATACGCACTCCTGCTCTGGGCTCTCGGGATATCCTTGGTGAGCTTCCTTATTTCCCTCGGCCTCGTATCTTTTTCCATCTCCAAGTTCATCACCAAGCCAATTATGCACATGGAGAAAGCCGCCGAACGGATTGCTGCAGGCGACCTTACCTCAGTCATCGAGACTAAGGGGAGCGATGAAATCGCAGCTCTGGGAAAGGCAATAAACGGAATGGCGTTCAACCTCAAGGATATGATCTCGAAAATCAGGAATGTCTCCAACAGCGTTACCCTTGTCACCTCAAATATTGCGAATTCGTCGCAGGGGGTATTGACCGTTGCTGATGTCCAGAAAAAAGCGGTAGAAGAGACCGCGGTTTCCATGACCGAAATGAATGGTTCCACATCCAGCGTGGCGATGAGCGCGGAGAGCCTTTCCGATTCGTCGGTGGATACCTCCTCCGCAATTTTACAAATGACAAAGTCGATTGAGAGGGTGGCTGAGAGCTCAAACATTTTCGATGAACAAACCCATGAGGCCGCTTCATCCATTGAAGAGATGATCTCCAATATAAAACAGATCACCCAGAGTCTGGAGAACCTCTCTTCATCGTCTGAGGAGATTGCCTCCTCGGTGACCGAGGTGGACGCCACCATCAAGGAAATCGAGCATCACGCAGGCGAGTCGGTGAGGCTTGCAGAGAAGGTGACGACCGACGCCTCAAATAAGGGCATGAATGCGGCAGAAGCTGCCATAGAGGGGATGGAGAACATAAGGAAAAGCGTGGGTGCCCTCTCCGATATGATCAACGTTCTCGGGAAGAGGTCAGAGGACATCGGTAAGGTGCTCAATGTCATCGACGAGGTCGCTGATCAGACAAATCTTCTTGCCCTCAATGCCGCGATTCTTGCCGCCCAGGCAGGCGAACACGGCAGGGCATTTGCGGTGGTGGCTGATGAGGTGAAAAGCCTGGCAGAGAGGACCTCTCTCTCCACAAAGGAGATCGCCGCGCTCATCACCTCAGTACAGGAAGATACACGATCCAGCGTTCAGATGGCTGCGCAGGGCATCGAGGCGGTGGAAAGAGGGCTGGGCCTTGTGCGGGATGTTCACGAGGCGCTCAGCGGCATCCTGGACAGTTCAAGGGTTTCTACAGAAATGTCAAAGGCAATACAACGTGCAACGTCCGAAGAGTCGCAAGTAATAAAGCAGATCACCGACTCTATCAAGGGGATGTCGAAACAGGTGGAGAACATTTCACGGGCAGCACAGGAACAAAGCAAGGGGAGCAAGTTCATTGTCGAGGCAACGGAAAAGATGAGGGAGATTTCTCATCATATTAAGGTTGCGACAGGGGAACAGAAAGATGGGAGCAGACAGATTTCCGGTGCGGTGGAAAATGTTACACAGCAGGCTGATCACATCGCCAAGGCCACCGCAAAGCAGTTAGAGAGAAGCGCTGAAATCGTACAGTCAATGGATAAGATCCAAAATACTACGGGCAAATTGATACAGGTCTCACATGAGATGAGCGCAGCCATCAATTCGCTTAAGGACGAGGCCCGGAATCTTCTCTCAGAGCTCCAAAAATTCAACGTGTGAAGTAATTCCCGTGGATATTTGTCAATCCCGCTTGAAAGAATAGCCTCCTGTTTGGGGGCATAACCGTGAAACTACAATTTCCTCTCATAGGGTCCAAAGGAACGCACGGCAGCAGGGCGTGGGACCTGGAGACACTCATTAATTCCCTTAGCGAAGCGGTCCTCCTCCTCGATAAGAGCAACAGAATCGTCTTTGTCAATAAAACAGGTGAGGAGTTCTTCGGGAAGAGTCATCAGGAGATTATCGGGGCAAGGCTCACCGACCTCTATCCTGGCGCGAAGACTATTGCGAGGCTGGCAAGAAAGGCAATGAAAGAGCTAAGATCCTTCAGTGTAAAGGATGCAGAAGTAAAACTCAATGGTATTTCCAGTGTGGATATGGATATTACGCCGTACCTCGCTGATGATAAGTGCAGCGGAGTATTACTCTCTATCCGAGAGAACCTGTCTATTGCGGAAAGGGGGGACTTTCCCTTCGATTCCCTTGTCTATCTCCTTGGCACCATAGCCCATGAGATCAAGAATCCACTGGGAGGCATAAAAGGGGCTGCTCAACTCCTGAAAGGAAGGCTCCTTAAAGGCAACGTGCATGTCCTTACAGGCACTGATACCGCAGATGAGTATATCAACCTCATCATACGGGAGACGGACAGACTAAATACAGTCTTGCAGAATTATCTCACGATGAGTCGGAGGCCCGCCCTTCAGGAGATGAATATCCATGAAATCCTGGAGAAGGCCATTTCGATAATGGATGCTTTGCTGAAAAATGTTAATATAAGTGTTTATAGGGTATATGATCCGAGCCTTCCCAGGGTCATCGGCGATGGGGGTAAGCTGCTCCAGGTTTTTCTCAATGTCATCAAGAATGGTGTTGAGGCAATGCCAAGGGGGGGGAGCTTGAGCATAGCAACGAAGCCCTCGGCCGAGTATGCGGTACAGCATGGACAGATAAAACGCTGGGCAGTGGTGTCCATCAGGGACACTGGCAGGGGTATCCCTAAGCATGAGATGCAGAAGATCTTCCTCCCTTTTTATACGAAGAAGAAGAAGGGTACCGGGCTTGGCCTTGCGCTTTCAAAGAAGATCATCAAGGATCATAATGGATTCATGAGGGTGGAGAGACCTGAATCAGGAAAGGGAACAGTATTCCATATCTACATTCCCTTTGCTATGTGAGGAATTAACCTGTTTCTGCCAGTGGAAAACCACATGGAAAAAGAAGTACTCATCATAGATGACGATGAGGCCATCACTTGGGTGGTGAAAAAGGCGCTTGAGCCGCTGGGCTACACGGTAGTGGCACGCCCCCGACTCTCTTCCGGGCTCAAGGCTGTGAAAGGCGGCCTTCAGCTCGTCCTCCTCGACATTGTTCTTCCTGATGGAAACGGCCTCGAGGCGCTCAAGGAGATCCGGTCCACCTTCCCGGATGCGATGGTCATCATGATTACTGCGCACGGAAGGATGGAGAGCACCGTGGAGGCGATGAGGGAAGGTGCCTATGACTATATCGAGAAGCCCTTTGATGTGGAAGAGCTCAAGATCAATGTTGAAAAGGCATTCAGGGACATGGCGGTGAGAGAGGAGCTCTCGAATCTCAGGAGTGTAACGGCGGAAGCCGAAGAACCCCTGATCGTGGGAAGAAGTCCCAAGATGCTGAAGGTTTTCAAGGAAATCGGAAAGGTGGCTTCAAGAGACATCACCGTATTGATAGTGGGAGAAAGCGGGACGGGCAAAGAGCTTGTGGCAAAGGCGATTCACCATAGCAGCAATCGCAGAATCGGACCATTTGTCGCCATCAACGCAGCCTCTATCCCTAAGGACCTCCTGGAGGCTGAGCTTTTTGGATGGGAAAAGGGGGCATTCACCGGTGCCAAAGAAAAACATGCGGGAAAGATCGAATCAGCCCGCGGCGGTACCCTGTTCCTGGACGAAATTTCTGAACTGAATCTTAACCTTCAGGCAAAACTCCTGAGGTTCTTACAGGACAGGAAGTTCAGCCCTCTGGGAAGCAACACGGTCATGGAAGGGAATGTGAGAATCCTCGGGGCAACGAATAGAGACCTCAAAGAGGCCATCACCAAGGGACTGTTCAGGGAGGATCTGTATTACAGATTCAACGTGGTACAGATAAAGCTCCCCTCCCTGGCCGAGAGGCGGGAGGATATCATGCCGCTCGCAAAATACTTCTTGAAAGATGCAGAAAAAAAATTTGAGACAGGAAAAAAAGAGCTGTCCAGGGAGGCAAAAGACCTCCTGCTCAAACATCCATGGCCGGGCAATGTGAGAGAGCTCGAGAATGCCATTAAGAGGGCATGTGTCCTCTCCAACGGGACGGTCATCGAAAGACGCGATCTTCCTTTAGAAGAGGCCAATTCCTTTTCAATCCAGGACTTTCTCGAGGAGAAACTGAAAAGATACCTCAAAGAGATGACCAAGCTTGAAAAGTGCAATCTCTATGAGTCGGTAGTCTCGGAGGTGGAAAAGGCCCTTATCAAGATTGTCCTGAACGAAACAGGGGGAAACCAGCTTAAGGCCTCAAGGACCCTCGGAATCAACCGGAATACGCTGAGGGCAAAAATCAGGGAATACAAGATAAAGTAATTGAATTTTACAAGTCCGTTGTGGTATAAATAACCGCTCCTTGCTCCCGCCCTTCTGCAACGAGGCGGGGGCTGTTCCGCACTAAAGGTCATTGACCTCTGGCGGGTTCCCGAGAGGGAAAAATCCATAAGGAGGTGTTCAGATGAACATCTATGAAAACATTGTAATCCTCAATGCGTCCCCTGTCGACGAAGAGATCGAGGCATCCCTCAAGAAGATAAAAGACCTCATCATCAATGCGGGAGGCGAGATACTCAAGGTCGATGCATGGGGAAGAAGAAAACTCGCCAACGAGATAAAAAAACAGAAAAAGGGGTTTTATGTACTCCTTGTCTTCAGGTCAGCCTCATCCCTCATTAAGAAACTGGAGGACTATTACAAAGTCTTTGATCCTGTGATAAAATACATGGTGATTAAGCTTGGGAAAAAGGAGAGTGCACATTTTCTTGCAACACTGACCCAGACTCCCAAGGGTGACGAGGCAGCGGGCAAACCGGCCCCAGGTGCAACCACCCCTGCATCGGGTACGGCCTCCGCATAACCGTCTGCGGGGGAAAGAGGGGGCACATGTATAACAGGATAATACTTATCGGCAATCTCACCAAGGACCCTGAACTCAGGTACACCCCGCAGGGCACCCCTGTGGCTTCCTTCAGGATCGCGGTAAATACCCGGTATAAGCAATCTGATGAGTCCAGAGAGGATACCCTGTTTATTGACATTGTGACCTTTGGAAAACAGGCAGAGACATGCAGCCAATATCTCAATAAAGGGAAGTCGGTTCTGGTAGAGGGAAGACTCCAGGAGAGGAGATGGGAATCAGAAGGCCAGCAGAAGAGCAAATTCGAGGTCATCGCGCAGACAGTGAGATTCTTGTCCAGAAAGGGCGCAGGAGAGGGTCATGGAGCTCCCGACAATGAGGTACCGCCTCCGGAGGGCATGACAGACCTCGAACCATTCTAGATAAAATTATTACCATCTAGATAAAATTATTACCATTACGCCACTCTCAGAAGAGAAGAAAGGAGCCCACATTGCAGCAGAGAAGATTTCAAAGGAGAAAGTTCTGCCGGTTCTGTGCAGAGAAGTTTGAATTCATTGACTACAAGGATATCAAGACACTGAGAGGGTACATCACGGAGAGGGGGAAGATCCTGCCCAGGAGGATGACCGGGGTGTGTGCAAGGCACCAGAGGAGCCTCAATGAGGCAATCAAACGGGCAAGGAATATTGCTCTTCTCTCATTCGTGGAAAAATAGATGAGGATTCCCAAGGCGTGGGTTCCTCTCATTGCAAAAAGAGTAATGGACGACCTCATTGCAAAGGAACTCATCGCCGTGAAGGTGTCTGCCGAAGTCCTCATGGCCGAAACGGAACGTCTCATCTTGGAAGAGCTCATGATCGAGGACAGAATCAATGACGAAGTAAGGGAGATTCTCAAAAAATATACCGGAGAGATAGAGAAGGGAAGACTTGACTACAGAAAGGTGTTCGACCTCACCAAGAAGAAGATCGTCCAGGAAAGAGGTATTATCCTCTGATGCTTTCGGATGAGAAGGTCTCCCATCTCACCCATGTCCTTTTTAAGGGATTGACCGACAAGGCTCTGATAGAACCTGTTGCAGAAGAAGGCAAGGTACGACGTGAGGTAAAGCGCTCAATTGTGTCCTTCCTCAAGGTGAGCGAAGAGATCGATCTGTCTGTCAGGAAAAAACTGCAGTCCTTTTCGAGAAAGATCATTGAGGGCAGTCCGGAGTGGGAGGTACTCTACAAAAAGTTTTACAGGGAAGAGACGGCCAAGAGAGGTTTGGCATCAGAGTAAGAAGGGCTCTTCTGCCGTCTCTCCTGCTCCTGTCGTATTCAGGACTGATTCTTAATTACCCCTCAACAAGGCCTGCAGTCTGGTTCTCCTTCACCCTTTTTCCTGTTGCTGTGTATGTGTTCCTCTGCTTCGTAAGACGTCAAAGAAAATATACCTTTGAGACTCTGGCTTCCCTCATCCTGCTTATTGCAGGAGTGATACAGTTCCTCAGGCATGACTGGCTCCACGGGATCTACATCCCTTGTCTTGTCTTTTTCGCTTTTTTTTACGGGCCACGGATCCTTATTCCTCTGGGTATTGTTGTTCCCTTCCTCGAAATCAGGCATTTCCTGTACGGCAATCCCCTTGAGGAAGCCTTTTTCAGCGGAAGCGCTACCCTGAGCGGCATATTACTCTCTCTGGTTGTCTCAAAGATGAGGGAGGAACGTGACACGGTTAAAAAGTCCCTCGATGCGCTCAAAGAAGAGGCTGAGAATATGGATCCTCTCACAACTGCCGGTATTACCAGTACTCATGGTCTCGCCTCCCAGCACCTCTCGTCAAGGCACCGGACAGATGAAGAAATACGGGAAGTCCTCCTGATAGCCAAACATGCGCTCGCTGCAGATTCTGTGGATATGTTCTCACTTGAGGGAAGGTCCCTGCTCCCCCGGTGTTCCACAGATGAATCACCGTTCGTTGATATCTCTGATACGGGACCATTGAAGTTGTGTCTCCAGAAGAGGCAGTCCCTTGTGTTCACCACCGGTGCGCACAGAAATGTCCCGCTTCTCAGCCACATTGCAGTGCCCATCGTGGACGGCAGTTTTGCGTACGGAGTGTTTACTGTGCGTGGAAGAAAAGGGGTACTCAAGGAAAACGACCCCAAGATCGTTGAAATGTTTTCACGTCAGATCGTGAATCTCCTCAACAGGCAGCGCGTTTATTCCCAGTTGCAAAAGGAACACCTGATGCTGAGAAAATTGAAGGACGGAGGCACGAAACTCATCACGTCACTGAAGATCGATGATATCGCACCCAGTCTTATCGATGCAGTATACAGTATCGCACCCCAGGAGCGAGTCTCCATAGCACTGTTTGTTCCTCATGGGGAGCAATTTGAAATGGTGCGGCAGATTGGATTCGCCTTTTCAGAAGGAGGCGTCTTTGCCCTCGGCACTACCCGCATGGGTCTGGTGGCAAACAGCAGGGAACCTGATTATATCTCTGATTTAAGGAATGAACGCAGCCCGGTGCTGCCGTTTAAGATCCACGATGAGGGATCTCTTTTCATGATGCCCCTCTCGTATGAGAAAGAGCTCCTCGGTATCCTCGTATTTCTGTCCCCTGTCCCCAATGCGATCCGCCCCTACCAGATCGAGCTTTTGAAGGTCCTTGGGAATCAGGCGGCGTCATCCCTTGCAAACGCAAAGTTCCATGCGGAGATAGAGAGAATGGCCATTACAGACGGCCTTACGGGGCTTTTCAACCATAGAAATTTTCAGGAAAAACTCACTGCTGAGTTCAGAAGACTTGAGCGATTCTCAGCTCCGCTGTCTCTCCTCCTTATCGATATTGACTTTTTCAAGAAAATCAATGATACCTACGGACATCCTGCGGGAGATGAGGTGTTGCGAGAGGTTGCTCGGATAATCAGGGAAACCATAAGAAATGTGGATATCCCTGCGCGGTACGGGGGGGAGGAGTTCGCGGCACTCCTCCCCGGGACTAATCATGAAGGAGCGCTTAAGATGGCCGAAAGGCTGAGAGAGACCATTGCCGGAAAAAGATTCTGCATTGAGGGAAAAGAATTGCGGATGAGCGTGAGCATTGGCGCGGCAACCTCTCCCCACGACGCAGGCACGAAGGAGGAACTTGTGGAAAAGGCGGACAAGGCACTCTATTGTGCGAAAAGGGACGGGAGGAACCGCTGCGTACCCTGGAGAGAAGTGAAATAAGTGGAGCCTTTTATTTCGTACGTAACAGATGAGGAAATACGGCGAGAACGGGCCAAGGCCCGGGAACTGAGGAAGACACAGTGGTGGAAGAGGAAATGTGCTGTTGGAGCATGCCATTATTGCAAAAAGAAGGTCAACCCGAGGGAGCTGACCATGGACCACATTGTTCCTGTCATCAGGGGGGGGAAATCCACAAAGGGAAACCTGGTTGCTGTCTGCAAGGAGTGTAACGACAAGAAGAAGTATCTGCTGCCCATCGAGTGGGAAGAGTATCTGGAGCACCTGGGGAAAG
>DASPUA010000082.1:0-5050 GCA_035623135.1 Thermodesulfovibrionales bacterium
CATGTCTAGGTGTTCCAGTAAAGTATCCTGTTACACTGCGGGCATTGAATAATCTTTTCGTTCTTCTTTATTTCCACAAAGAGCTGGGGAGGAATATTCATGTAACATCCCTGGCATACCTCATCCCTCGTTTCCACCACAGCAAGGCCCTTTTTCGTTTCGAGAAGCTGCACATAAAGGTGATAGAGTTCTCCCTCAATACCCCTTACGAGTTGTTCCCTCTGAAGTTTGAGCACGTCCATCTCTTGTTCGGTCTCCGTAACCTCTTCTTTCAACTTCTTCTTAAAGACCTCGACCTTCTCCTCCTCACTCCTGACCTTTGCCTCATCCGTCTTTAACTCGTTCTGTACCGTATCCGCTGCCTCCATCAAGAACAACACCTCGTCCTCGATTCCCCGCTGCTCTCTTTCCACCGACTCAATCTCCTTCAGATGCGCTTGATATTCTTTATTTGTTTTTATCTCCAATGTCCGGCCCTTCAGTTTCTTTATCTTTTCATGTATCTCGTCCAACAGCCCTTCTTTTTCTTTCTTCTTTTTCACATGTGCTTCATATCTCTGTTTCGCTTTCTCATACAAGGAGCGAGCTTCGCGTAACGGTTGTTCAACAGACGAGACCTTCTTGGGAATGGCCTCAATGAGCGCGGCTTTTTGTGCAATGTCAGAATCTATCTTCTGAACCTCTATAAGCGCCTTGATGTCCTCTCTCACGCACCCTCCGCCTTATCCATTTGCCGATTTTTTCCATGGGCCCACCAGGACTCGAACCTGGGACCAACCGGTTATGAGCCGGTAGCTCTACCAACTGAGCTATGGGCCCTTATTACACTACGGACATCGCACTCAGGACCTACGATACGCCCCTCGAAACGCTGCGGGCTATGCCTAAGGTCATTTACTATAAACGCCAATGCCTTTCTGGTCAAGGGCTCTCAATAAAAGTCCTTAACCATTTGCTGCGCGCCGGATGTTTAAGTTTTCGAATGGCCTTCACTTCTATCTGTCTGATCCGCTCCCTTGTCACATCAAACTCCTGTCCAAGTTCTTCAAGAGTGTGGGGAATATCTTCGCCGATGCCGTATCTTTTTCTAATAATCTTCGCCTCCTTGGGGTTAAGGGTGCAGAGCACCTTTTCTATCTGGAGTTTAAGATCATCATTGATTGCGATGTCAAGGGGGGAAAGGGTCGCCTTGTCTTCGATAAAGTCCCCGAGATGACTGTCATCCTCCTCTCCTATTGGGGTCTCAAGGGATATGGGCTCCTTTGTGATCTTCTGTATTGCCTTCACTTTTTCGACAGGCATTTTCACCCTGTCCGCAATGTCCTCAGAAGATGGCTCATCCCCCAGTTCCTGCACGAGTTCCCTTGTGGCTTTTGTGATACGTCCTATTACCTCCACCATATGGACAGGAATCCTGATCGTTCTTGACTGGTCAGCCAGGGCCCTTGTGATCGCTTGCCTGATCCACCAGGTGGCATAGGTGCTGAATTTATATCCCCTTTGGTATTCAAATTTCTCTACTGCCCTCATCAAGCCGATGTTACCCTCCTGGATAAGATCAGGAAAACTCAGCCCCTTCCCAATGTATCTCTTTGCAATGCTGATCACGAGCCTGAGATTGGCCTCTATCATCTCACTCTTCGCATCTGACACTTCTGCCCTGCCATCATCAAACACCTTTATTGCCTTCTTCATTTCCGCGTAGCCCACCCCTATCGAACGTTCGCATTCTTTTTCTTCGTTCTGATAATCCCGGTACTTTTTTACCAAGGAATCCCTGTGCTTGAATGCAGATGGCTTCCCAGTTCCCGCGGAGTGTATCTTTGTTCCAGTTCGTACCGTTATGTGCACAACAGGCACCGTCTTGATTCTTTTCCCCAGGGAAAGCTTCTTTTTATTGAGATCTTCAATCCTCAGTATGGTTTTTCCCAGCTGTTCGGCAAAGGCATACATCACATCATCCTTAAGCTTAAGACTTCTCACCTTCTCCAATATCTTTTCCCTGTTGTTTTCCAACAGCCTCATGTATCGGACCTTCTGAACATCAAGGGTTGTGCGGGAATCATTTGCTTCCTTGACTTTCCCACTTTGCTTACCGGTTTTCTTCGTTTTCTTTCCCTGTGACACTTTCTTGTCAAAAACGTCCCTCTCGCAGGTAACCCTAGAGAGATGATCAAGATACCGCCTTCTTCTCCAATACAGTCCCTTAATCTGTTCGGTAATGACAAAGAGCCTTTCTTTCTCTTCATTCAGTGATTCTTCAGAGTCACCATCAGTCTGCACAATATCGGCGAGAGGCGCCTCATCCTTTTTCACTAAGCTGCCGAGGAGAATGATTTTCTCCAAAGAAAGGGGGAGAGAGAAGATTGCACGGGTCATTTTTCCTCTGCCCCTTTCAATGCGTTTTGCCAACTCGATCTCGCCCTCCTTTGTCAGCAAGGGAATAGTGCCCATTTCTTTGAGATACATCTTCACCGGTTCATACTCACCTTCCACGAGGGAATCCTTTTGCTCCTCTTCAGGTGTCTCTTCGTAGAGATTCTCGTCGACCTCCCAGAGACTCTTTTCATCTTCGGGAGACTCGTCTTTAAGAAATCCCAGGTCTTCCCTGTCGCTCTGTTCTTCGAAATAGTCGAAGCCTTCCCTCACCTTGCCTCCTTTATCAATCTCCGCTTTTCGAGGAGGAGCGCATTCAGCTCTTCCCGATCTCCCTTTACGTGAGCCTGCTTGTTCATTGTCTCGAACCTGCACATCACCTTCTTCTTGATGCAGTCCTCAACATTCTTGTCAACGTTCTCCAGATCAAACCCGGGATTTACGGTCAACCCGATCACAAGGGTCTTCTCTTGGTCACCAAGGGTGGACAGGATGGCATCAAATCCCTTTCTTGTATTTTCCGCACTGAGCTTCTCGAAAATATGTCTGATTGCAGGGTCTCTAAAGTCCTCAAAGGACACTCTACTGAGGACAGAGTCCAGCTTTTCAGGAAAGGCGATCACCGCGCTTAACAGAAGCAGCTCTTCATCGTGACAGAAGGCGGGCCCTGGTGAGGAACGAGAAGTGACAAGCGCGCTTCTTTTTCCCTTCAGCTTTCTGCTCAGATTTCTCATCTCTTCTCTTATAACTGCCTCACTCATATCGGTCTTGCGTGCCAGTTCAGCGATAAGCTCCTCCTTCATAATCGTATCCGATGCAGCAGAAATAATCCCGATAGCTTCATGCACGGTTTCAGTTTTGTCCTTCCTCGAACTATCCAAGACAAAATCGATCACAGACCTCGACTCAGAGAGGAGCTTTTCATAGGGAACATTCCCGTGTTTCTTGAGGAAACTATCCGGGTCCTCCTTGTCAGGCAAGAGGAGTATCTTCGCCCCAAAGCCCTGCTCAAGGAGAAGCGGAAGAGATCTCTTTGCTGCAGATTTTCCGGCCTCATCACTGTCAAACACCAGGACGGCCTTCCTTGCAAACCTTTTCATTTTCTGCAAATGACCGGTGGTCAGTGCTGTTCCGAGAGGTGCAACTGTATTGTCAAACCCGTACTGGTGGGACATCATCACATCAAGATACCCTTCCACAACTATTGCGTATCCCTTTCTCCTAATGCTGTCCTTTGCATAGTTCAGCCCGTAGAGGGTTTCACCTTTTTTGAAAAGAGGGCTCTCTGCTGAATTCAGATACTTTGGGTGTGAATCGTCCATCACCCTGCCGCCGAATGCAATAATATCTCCCTGTACATCAGAGATCGGAAACAGAATCCTGTCCCTGAATGTATCGTAGCTGCCTCTATCCCCTGAAGATGCGATCCCGGACTGAAGGATAAGGGAGAGGGAAAACCCTTTATGAACAAGATAATTCGTAAGGGAGTGCCACTCCTTCACTGCGTATCCCAAGGAGAAGGCTCGGATGGTCTCTTCCGTAAGGCCCCTTCCCCTCAGGTACGCATATGCTGACTTTGACTTCCTAAGATTTTCGGCAAACACCCTTGATGCCTCTTTCACTATTTCCAATAGCTTCCCTCTTAATCCTTCATCGTCCTTGCTCACCTTATAGTCTTTCAGGTCAATCCCAGCCTTTTTCGCCAAAAGCTTTAAGGTCTCTTGAAAAGAGAGGTTCTCATATTTCATCGCAAATTGTATGATGTCGCCTCCCGTACCGCACCCGAAGCAGTGGAATCTCTGTTTGCCGGGATTTACCATAAACGACGGTGTTTTTTCTGAATGGAAAGGACAGAGGCCCTTATAGTTCTGGCCTGCGCGTTTCAGCTCGATATAATCGGATATCACATCCACGATATCAAGCCTTGCTTTCAGTTCTTCAAGAAGTCTTTCATCCTTCATAAATGGGTACTACACGGAATTTCGCTGTCTATGTGGAAAATCTGCTTACCCGCCTGAATCCGGAACACTCGTAGATCGTAAAGGGTGTCCCATTCGCTTTCACAAGTTCATCAAGGAGGAGGTTCATCCCCAAGTTGTCACTGGATATATGTCCTGCGATCACCACATTGAGATGGCTTTTTTCTGCTTCCTTGCGGTGCTCCTCACTGAGATGCATCGCCACGATCGTGTTGATTCCACTTGATGCCATACTCCCAAAGATATCCTTTGAGCCTTCCGTTCCTCCAGTCATATCAACGAATATTTTTCCTGCCTTCCTCGTTCCAGAACCCAGAAGTATTCTCGGCCCTGTCCCGTTTTGCGCAGCCTCCCTATACTCGGGAAATGCCTTAAGGATATCCATCACCTCAGCGAGGGTATAAGGTTTCTTCTCCTCAAAGGTCTTCTGGAGATAGGTTGCAACCATGTTGTCAGAAGGGGTGTGAAGACAGAGAAGCGGGATACCCAGAAGTTGGGCTGCATCCGCCGCTCTCGTATGGTTCACGGGCATAAGCTTCCTCTCGACCTCCTTTATCCTGCCCTCCATGAGGTCCTCCGCAACGCTGATGGGCACACCAAACCTGTGGAGGATATCTGATTGTATCCGCATCACCTCGTAGAGGGTTGCATACGCCCTTCCCCCCGGGTGATGGGACATGAGAAGATCTATTTCC
>DASPUA010000083.1:0-2311 GCA_035623135.1 Thermodesulfovibrionales bacterium
TTTGCTACTGCGCGTATGGCCTCAGGCACGTTCTTGTTCTTCTCGAGGACCGCTATATCCTTAAGCCGGAGGCCGCTCACAAGGGTAATGCCAATTCCGGGCGGTGTCTTTGGGTTATTGACCAGCGCCAGGTTAATAGCATAGTTCTTCATCCATTCCCTGTTCTTGTGAATCGCACGAAGTGCCTCCTCAGGGATATTACGTGAATGGGCGACCAGTTCCACTTCGGTCTCTGTTATCTTTGGGTTTTTCAGAACCGTGAGCACGACCTCTTTGTTTGAATCCTTCAAAAGAATAGAACGTATCTCTTGTCCGCCCCTCAGTGCAAGGGCGATTCGCTCGCCCACTGAGAGCTGCTGAATCTTCTGAAGGAGACCATGTGCGCGACCTTCGGCCCCAGGCCTCGGCTTTGCCGGTAACGGAGAGGGGAGACTGAGCTGCTTCCAGACCGCCTCCTTTATTTCTGCAGGCACATTGGGACTTTCCATAAGGAGTTTGAGAATTTCTGGCCTATGCATATTGGATGCAAGAATCTCGCGAAAGACTTCATGGTCGGCTGTGTCTTCAATCAGGATTTCGAGTGCCTCAAGAGAAGCAACCGAAAGGTCAAGACCGATCAGCTTGGCATCGTCCATTACGGCCTCCTTAGGAGCAGGAAATATTCGCGATTGCCCTTCTGACCCGGAACAGGCGACTGAAAGACTCCTTCAGTCGTGAGGCCCAATCCTTCTGCAAATTCCCTGATTGAGCCTAACGCGGCCATTCTTTTTTGTTCTTCCCGCACAATGCCACCCTTGCCTACCTCGCCCTTGCCGACCTCAAACTGGGGCTTTACCAGGGCCAGTATTTCTCCTCCCTCCTTTACCAACTCCGTGACCTTCGGCAGAACGTTTTTAAGAGAGATGAAGGATACGTCAATAGTCGCGATGTCTATCATATCATGGATTTTCTCTTTTTCAAGATACCGTATGTTTGTTCGCTCAAGAAGCACTACTCTTGGGTCCTTTCTGAGTGGCCAGGCTAGTTGACCGTATCCCACATCTATACAATACACCTTCCGTGCTCCTTTCTTGAGCATGCAATCCGTAAACCCACCCGTGGACGACCCAATGTCCATGGCAATAAGGCCCTCAAGGTGAATTCCAAAGTGAAGGAGGGCTGCCTCGAGTTTGAGTCCACCCCTGCTTACGTAGGCAATTCCATCGCCCTTAAGTTCAATATGCACATCTGAGTTTACGAGGGAACCCGCCTTTGTCACAGGTATGCCGTTCACAAAGACATCCCCTTCCATGATCAATGCCCTGGCTTTTTCACGGCTCGGGACCATTCCTCTTTCCACAAGCAGAATATCAAGCCGTTCCTTCATCGCAGCGTATAGCAAAAAAAAATAACAGGGATATTCAGACAAGTAATTTTATCAATTATACCAGACATCACAGCCATTTGTTCGGTTTTTGCCAGTGTTTCGCCTGGGAACTCAGAGACTGAGATGCTCTTATTCCCTGCAGGGCCACTTCTGAGGAAAGATAACTATTTGCACTCTGCAAACGATATTGATTGACGATAAAGAACGCCCTGTAGCTGAAATGGTTTTTGAGCAAATCACCGTTCCTGTCCTGGTAGTACATCACGAGCAGGATGGTTGCAAGCACTGTCCACACAGTGCAATTCCCCGTCTGATGAGTGAAACCCTATCACCTCATGGTAGCAGTGTCAAAAACAGAAGTCCCTCTGCGACCCAATCAATAAATGAGAAATATTTTATTTAAGGAGATTTTAGAACTGATCGAGAGGCATTGCAGCAAGCTGCAACTTACATATCTTGTAAATACCCTCTTCATCAAGGTGGTATCTTTTCCTCAGAATGGACTGCGAGCCGTGCTCCACAAACTCGTCCTCAATCCCTATTCTTTTTACCGAGACATTATCCAATCCTGACTTATTAAGACATTCCAGCACTGCGGAGCCAAACCCCCCTGCAAGCACATTTTCTTCAACTGTAACAACTCTCTTTACGCGCGATGCTGTGGAAAGGATAAGGTCTTGGTCCAGGGGTTTTATGAAACGGGCGTTGACGACGCATGGAGAAATTCCCTCTTTGCGCAGCATCTCTGCGGCCTTGAGAGAGGGAGAGACGGTGTTGCCGATCGCGATAAGTGCGATGTCATCCCCTTCATAGAGGAGTTCTCCCTTGCCTATGCTTACTGATGACTCTTTGGCGCTGTATCCCATGGGCTGTTTTACCCTTCCCCGGGGATAGCGTATGGCAGACGGACCGTCATGATAAAGTGCTAGTCTCAGCATCCCCCTC
>DASPUA010000084.1:0-3975 GCA_035623135.1 Thermodesulfovibrionales bacterium
TCCCACTGCCCGTACAGGGATCATCCCATAGTGCGCAAGTGATTGAGAAAACCCTTTCAGCGCCACGAGGGATTCTCTCATATTTTTTTCGCTCAACACGCCGGAATTCGCCATTCCTTGAGCAAGGCGCGTAATTGCGCGTTGGAAGGAGAGACGGGTAACTCCGTGATCGTAAATATTCCCGATGAGCATCCTTAGAGTATTTGAGCCTACATCAATGGCGGCAGCACGCATGATATTTTACTATTTTAGCATAACGGGGAGAGGTCATTTCTCAGGGTAGTGGAAACCATTCATATTGATAGAGGACGCCAAAAGGATACTAATAAATATTTTTGTAATATGGTAGAATTTGCCTGATGGACCGGCAGAAAGTCGTGCTGAGATTTGTTGACGGAAGGCTCATCAAAGGCCACCTTGGTGAGTTTTCTCCCAAGGCTGATGGTGTCTTAATAGAAGAAGAGTCGGGAGCCACGCAGAGGTTTGGGGTGGATCAACTCAAAGCGATTTTTTTTGTAAGAAGCTTTGAGGGAGACAAAACGCGGTGTGAGAAGAAGTCCTTTGAAAAGGAGAACCCTCCGGGGAAAAGGGTCTTTGTGAAGTTTAAGGATGGCGAATCTATGGTGGGGTATGTTGAAGGAGAGGTGCCCTGGGAAAAGGGCTTCTTTCTGGAACCTGCAAAAGGCAAGGGGTTCTTCCTCATTCCCGTTGACGACACGAGTAATAATATGAAGGTGTTCGTCATTGCAGAGTCTGTCTGGGAAGTAACGGTGATGGGGTGATGGCAGGGTGGGTGTATAGAGGTTTTTCTTTGACTCTGTGCTGTATCGCTCTTTTATGTGCAGGTGCTTCCGGGAGCCTAGGTGGAGACATTTCTGGGGAGAAGATTCAGAGGGCATATGAGAATATAAAAGATATCAAGGGAGAGTTTGTTCAGAAGAGCCATATCAGAGACCTGAAGAGGACCGATACGTTTACGGGTACATTTGTGATCAAGATGCCTTCACACATGCGATGGCAGTACTATGATGAGAAAAAGCGGCATTTCACTGAAGTGCTTATCACCCATGATGAGTTGCTCATTTTCCAAAAGGACGAGAAACAGGTGTTCAAAGGCAAATTTGACAGTGAAAGTTACGGTCAAGCTCCTATTGCCCTTTTGACAGGGTTTGCACATATTGACAGAGAATTTACTGTTACTGAAAAAAACGGAAAGTTATTCCTTAAGCCGCGAAAAGGTATGGGCAGCGTGGTATCAATAGAGATAATCCCCTCTGACGGCGAATTCCCCATAGGTTCCTTGACAATCACCGACAGGCGGTCAAACACAATAAGTATCACCCTTAAGGACGTGCGTATCAATTCAGGTGTTAAGGAGGCCGCATTTTCGTTTTCCCCGCCCCAGGGAGTGAACGTCTACGAATACCGGCCCCAATAACAAGCACACAAGCCCTATGGTAATTCTCGGTATTGACACCTCATGTGATGACACATCTGCCTCTGTAGTCGAGGAGGGAGTAACTGTCCGCTCAAACATTGTTTCCAGCCAGGAGATTATCCACCGTAGATTTGGGGGAATAGTTCCTGAACTGGCGTCGCGCAGGCATGTCGAGATGATATGGTCTGTGGTAGATGAGGCCTTGAGATCCGCTCACATAACCCTTGAGGACCTCTCAGCCGTTGCGGTATGTCATGGACCAGGATTGATAGGCTCGCTGCTTGTGGGGTGTTCCTTTGCAAAGGCCTTGTGCTTTTCGAAGGGTATCCCTCTTGTTTCGGTAAACCACCTTGAAGGTCATGTGTTTTCAAGTTTTCTAAAGAATTTTCCTGAGGGCACATGCGGAGGAGATGAAGTGTCTCCTATACGGGCCCTTGAGTTTCCCTTCATTTCCCTTATCGTGTCAGGGGGACATACGAGTCTCTATCGTATCGACGGTTTTGGAAAATACAGGGAGCTTGGCAGGACAAAGGATGACGCTGCCGGAGAGGCATATGACAAGGTATCGAAGCTCCTCGGTCTCGGATATCCTGGGGGACCTGTGATTGACAGACTGGCCTGTTCGGGAAATCCGAACGCGGTAGTCTTTCCCAGGGCATATCTGCCTGAGGGCCTTGACTTCAGTTTCAGCGGACTCAAGACTGCAGTCATGAATCATTTAAAAGAGCCACATCCACATGGCATCAATGATATCGCCGCGAGTTTTCAGCAGGCAGTGATTGATGTGTTGGTGAGGAAAACTGAGTGGGCGGTAACCAGAGAAGGGATACATCGGGTAACGGTATCCGGCGGTGTGGGAGCTAATAGTGCACTCAGAAAGGAATTGGCACTCGTCGCGAAAGAAAAAGGGGTTCAACTATCCATTCCTGCCGCATCGCTCTGCACGGATAATGCGGCAATGATTGCCGCTGCCGGGTATCATCATGTGAAGGCGCATAAGCTTGCCCCCATGGACATGAATCCTGTGGCATATCTCCCGCTCTCCTGATCCCTGTACCAGGTCTCTCCGTTTTTGTTATGATAAAACAAATGAAAGGTTACATAATTATCATAGGAATACTTGCCGTCATCGTCTCAGCGCTCATTACACTGAACATTTTTTTCCAACAGACACTCCAGATGGAAATGGCTGAGCAGTTTAATAAGCAGCAGCTGTTTCTGGCCAATGCAGAAGCGTCCAACATTCAGTCCTATGTCAACGGCCTCAAGGATGAATTGCGGCATATTGCGGTGGTGGTGTCCGGGATGAAGATAAAAGAGAAGCGTGAGTTTTCCCGGCTCGTGAACGAGTTCTTCAAGGGAAAGGACATGATTAAGACCGATATTGTGTTCCTCGGGTCGTCGGGAGAAGTGTTCTTTGTCAGAGGGAAAACAGCTCTGGAGACAATAGATGTAAAGGAAATGCGGGAGAAAACAAAGGGATTATGCCCGGAAGGTATGTTAATAGAGCAGGACAGCAAGAGACTCGGGATTGCGGCGCCCATATGCCGGGGTGACTCTTTTGAGGGTGTGGCACTCCTTTCCCTTGGCATTCAGGACGTGGCACAGGAGTTTCTGAGTCCGCTCAAGTCCGGTTCACGGGGATATGCCTGGATGATGGACGGCAAAGGCGACCTTCTCTACCATCCTATCCAGCCCGGCATGGTAGGTAAGAATTTATATAAGACTGACGCCTCCTGCTTTAAGTGCCACAGGACATTTGAAGTGGAAAAGAAGATTATCGAGGGAAAGGGCGATGCGTACGGCAGGTATGTTGCGCCATCGGGTGAGGACAAGGTCCTTGCCTTTTCCACAGCGTCCATAGGGAACGCGAAATGGATTGTGGCAGTGTCAGCCCCCTATTCAGAAGTCACCAGGACGATACAGAGGTCAATGAAGTTCTATTCCTCGCTTATCATATCCATATTTATAACCACAAGTATTGTGTCGGTAGTGCTCATTTTCTTTTACAGGAAGAGGACAAAGACCGAGGAGTTAGAGAAGCACCAGAAGGAACTAGAGAAATATGCTGAGGAGCTTGAGCGGAAGGTACACAAGAGGACGGAAGAACTTTCTTCTGAGAAGGAAAAACTCAATACTATCGTGAGTGCCATAGGGAGCGGCATCATTCTCCTCGACAATAACGGCAAGATACAATGGACAAACCGGACCATGGAGGAGATGGCGGGCGAGGACATCACCGGTAAGTATTGTGAGGAAATATGTGCGGATTGCACGATTCTTGGCTCCTATTCTGTGGATGAGATGCAGACAGAGATACTCGTAAATCTCTTCGGAAGGAGTGATAAATATTTCCAGGTGACCACTGCGCCAATTAAGGGAGCAGGCGGGGATACCCATGGGTATATCAGGCTCGTACAGGATATCACTGAGATGAAGAGGATGGAGGATCAGATGATGCACTCGGAGAAGCTTGCATCCCTTGGAAGACTGACCGCAGGTATTGCGCACGAAATCGGAAACCCCCTCACCTCGGT
>DASPUA010000085.1:0-4519 GCA_035623135.1 Thermodesulfovibrionales bacterium
TTTATGAGCTCATTCATATCCAGTTCACGGAAGGTCCCCCCATGAGGTCGTGCAAATTCAAGAAGGGTGTTCAGAATCCTCTTGCACCTGAACATCTCATTATGGATCGTCTCAAGGTATTCGGGAAAGTCCTCAAACTCCTTCACTCGCAAAAGGGATGGGTCTTTGGACCGCTCGAGGAGCGCTTCTGAATAGCCTGCGATAATCCCGAGGGGATTATTGATTTCATGCGCAATACCCGCCACTAGGGTGCCGAGGGACGCAAGCTTGTCTGCCCGTATGAGCTGTTGCTCGAGCCGCTTTTGAGCAGTCACATCCGTCAGGTAATGCACGATGGCGTACAAATGTCCTTCATCGTCAGTGAGGGGATAGGCCCAGAAGTGGAAGATGGTCCCACCGCTCCCTTTCAGTTCCACAAAGGACGCTCTTTCCATGGAGAGTGCATCCTGTGTGCAGCGTTCCAGGGGATTGATACCGATTCTCTCCAAGATCTCGCCGCAATGTTTTCCCACGATCTCGACCAAGGGAAAGCCGGTCCTTGAGAGGAGGGCGTTGTTCGCGCGGATGACCCGCTGCCTGCCGTCTTCGATCCACACCATATCTGTAATAGCGTCGAAGGTCTGCTCCCACTCCTTCTTCTCCTTTGAGATCTCTTCAAAAAGAAGGGAGTTTTCAAGGGCAATGGATATGTGCTTCGAAACCGAGAGGAGGAGATTGAGGTCCCTTTCAGAGTATTGTGAAGGCTTGGTGCTGTCGAGATTGAACACCCCGAGGATCTTGTCCTGCACAAGGGGGATGCTGATGGTGGAGCGGATGCCCTCGTCGAGGAGTTTTTTGTCCAGAGGGAATGAGATCTCTTTCCCGAGATCGTCGTTTATCCATGGACGGTTGTTCCTGATCACCCATCCGGCGCTTATGCCGTCAAGGGGCGCCCTCACCCCCCTTCTCAGTGTCGTCCTCATATTGGTATCAAGGGCAAAGATGAGGAGATTGTTCTCCTTCTCATTGTAGAGCAGGATGCTCCCCCTATCATAGTCGATGAGCTTCTTGATCTCTGACATCATGATCCTGAAGACCGTGCCCATGCTCAGGCTTGAGTTGATCATGCTGCTCAGCTCATTGATGAGCTTGATCTCCTTCATCCGTTCCTTCAACTGTCCGATGAGCTTTGTATTCTCGATCGCAACACCCAGTTCGTTTGCAATCGTGGTGAGGAGCTGGGTATCAAGGGAGGTGAAGTAAGACTCCTTCCTGCTCGCCAGGCCCAGGACCCCCAGCGGCGTCCCTTTTGAGGTGATGGGTACGCCTGCCATGCTCTGCATCCCTCCAGCCTTGTGGAGCACCCTCGGGTCTTCGGACGCGCTTTCCACAATTAGGGGTCTGCCGGATGAGAAGACCTTGCCCACAAAGCCCTCCCCTGCCTTGCGGCAGGAGATCTCGTTCAGGAGCGTTTTGGGGAGTCCCTGGTGCGCAGCAAGGTGGAGCTCTCCGGAGACATCGTCCATGAGGTAAACCCACCCATTGTCCGCCTCCATAAGGTAACGTAGCATGTAGACCGTCTCCTGGATGATCTTCCCTGCATCCGTGTACCGCGCAAGCGTCTTCGCAAAGTTATTAAACACCGCGAGCTCCTTTGCCCGCTGGGATGCCCTTTGCTGGAGCTTTTTCTGTCCAGACATGTCCTGCACAGTCACGATCCCGAGGTCATTGTGGGGGCAGGAGACAAATGATACGTTCGCAAGGAAGGACTCACCATTTCTCTTTTTGCAGAGCGATTCGAACCTGGTCCCCTTTTCCTCTTTTCCGCTCCACGAGAAGGGGAATGAAGGGAAAGGGATAAACTCAGAGAACTCTCGGCCGGTCATGCTGTCAGGGAGGATGTCAAAAATGGTATTCGCTGCCCTATTTGCCAGGATAACGCGGAGGTCTGCATCAATCACGATGGTAGGGATGTTCAGGAAATCGAAAACCTCGAGGATAAATCCGGGCTTCTCGGTAAGTTCTGCTCTCATTGCTGTTCATGTATTATATCATAAGAGGAACGGCTTTCCTGACCAACAAGGATGAACCGCCTTTTTATTGGAGGGCATGGAGCAGTGACCGAAAAGGATTTGGCATCTTTTCGCTCATGGTTTTCATATTACTGCAGGTCTTTTTATACCAGCAATGAGGAAGACCAGAGGAATCTGCTCCTTAAGGAGGAGCACACCCTTCATGTGTGCGAGAACATGAAATATATCGCAAAGGACCTCTCTCTTGAGAGTGGCGAAGCATTGCTGGCAGAAACCATCGCCCTCTTCCACGACATCGGAAGATTTCCGCAGTACACGGAATACAAAACCTTCAGGGACAGCAATTCCGTCAACCATGCGGTTTTGGGAACAGAGGTCCTTTCGAAAGAGGATGTGCTGAGGATCCTCCCGGAACATGAACAGCGGCTGATCCTTCAGGCCATAAAGTTTCACAATGCCTATGCAATTCCTGATATCCCGGATAACGATGCGTTGCTTTTTATGAAACTCATACGAGATGCGGACAAGCTTGACATCTGGCGCGTATTCGTCGAGTACCTCGCATTCCAGGAAAAGGAGAGGCCGTCTGCTGCAGGGCTGGGGTTGCCTGATGTCCCTGAATATTCAGGGCATGTCCTTTCCCGCGTCCTGAGCAGGAAGATGGCCTCCCTTTCAATGCTCAAGACGCTCAATGATTTTATCCTTATGCAGCTCTCGTGGGTGTATGACCTCAATTTCAGGACATCCTTCACACTGCTGAGAGACAGGGATTACGTGAAGAAACTCATCACCACTCTTCCTCCCTCAGCGGCGGTAACCACGCTTTCCCTTGTCCTCGAGGAATACCTCACTGAACGCATACACGGGGCCTTGCCGCACAAGGATCTATGAGCAAACGGCCCCTGGGACAGAACTTCCTTTTTGACCCTTCCATTCTGAACAGAATGATACTGACCGCCCGCCTTTTGCCCGGGGATACTGTGGTGGAGATAGGCCCTGGCCATGGAAAACTGACCGCAATGCTTGCAGCGCAGGTGAAGAGGGTCATTGCCATCGAGCTTGACCAAGCGCTCTATGAGAGGCTGCGCATGGCGCTTTCTGCATATGACAATATCGAGGTTGTTCATGCCGATGCCCTCCGGTATCCCTATGACACCCTTGATACATTCAAGGTGGTTGCGAACATACCGTACTACATCACCACCCCCATCATCTTCAGACTCTTTGAGCACAGAGACCGTCTCTCCTCAATCACCATAACAGTCCAGCGAGAGGTGGCGCACAGGATGGTCGCAGAATCTGGGGGCAAGGACTATGGTGTCCTCTCTCTGATGGTACAGTATTACGGAAAAGCCAAACTGGCATTTGTTGTTCCCAAGGGAGCCTTCAGACCAGTGCCAAAGGTTGATTCAGCAGTCGTCCATATTGAACTCTATGAAAAACCACCGGTCTCGGTGAGGGATGAAAGGTTTTTCTTCAGGGTCATAAAGACCGCATTTTCCCAGAGGAGGAAGATGCTCCTGAATGGCTTAAAGTCAGTCTCAGGTGATATCAGGGGAAAGCTGGTCTTTGCGGGAATAGATCCAGCCAGGAGACCCGAGACATTGAGCATGGAAGAATTTGCAAGGCTCTCTGACGAGTTGTTAGATGACCATTGAGACTATCCAGAACCCGGTTCATTCTAGGGGGCGTCGCAGGGCGGGGTCTCTGCCCTGAGTTTTTTGAGCAGTGAAGGGGTGAGCATCGTCTTCATCTGAAAATCATCCTCTGCAAACTCATCCCTCTTCTTCATCAGGAGCCACTCTTTTTCCTTCCCCGACATCCTTGCGAGTATGAAGATGCCTTTCAGCTTTTTCCCTTTGAGGGAGAATTCCAGCCTGCCCCTCCTGATATCCCCTCCGAGGTATTCGTATTCGCCCCTGTCCCATATCACAACCGGGCCTGCACCGTAATTGCCTTCAGGAATGATTCCCTCATACGAGCCATACTCCAGGGCATGGTCGTCAACCATGATGGCGAGTCTCTTGTCTTTTGGGTTCATGGAAGGCCCTTTGGGAACAGCCCATGATTTGAGGGCCCCCTCCATCTCCAGCCTGAAATCAAAATGGAGATGGCTCGCATGGTGCTCATGAAGCACAAATTTTGGCATCTTACATGGTTTCTTTCTGCTCAGATGGTAGTCTGGTCATTCCTAAGAATAGTGTATCATGTGGATCGACAGGGTGCAAAAGTTTTAGACACGAGAGAATAGATTCGGTCATAATCGTACTAATAGAACTCTACATAGGACCTTTAACCGAGGGTCGCAAGATGTTCTGTATTCACGCCTGTGTAATTCTTGTCATAGGCAAGATGTTCGAGCGGAAACAATTATATGTTCAATAGTGAAGGGGGAGGCTTTCATAGGGTATTACTCTCAAAGTCTATTCATCAATGATTCAAGAAATTTGAGGTAATTGCTATCCTTTTCTATCAATTGAACTCCTATTCCGTCCTTTGAAGGTATA
>DASPUA010000086.1:0-3009 GCA_035623135.1 Thermodesulfovibrionales bacterium
CTTGTTCCCGATGGTTGGCTGGAAGGAATGCTATCGGCGTTTGAACTAAGTGATGATGTTGGTTGTGTAGCAGGGCAAATTAGGCTGCACTATCCTGATGTTGTGCGCCCGGCATGGCTGGACAGCAAGTATTACGGAGTACTCAGCGAATTTTACGGCGGAGACCGAGCCCGCCTGCTGCAGCCCAGCGATAAATTTATCGGAGCGAATTTCGCCCTGAAACGAAATGCGGTAACCGCAGTTGGCTCTTTTAATACAGCATTGGGAAGAACTCCATACAATCATTTGGGTGGGGAGGACACGGAGTACGCGGAGCGGCTCTGGATCCTGGGTTTTAAGATAGCATATTCGGCTGCAGGATATATTTACCACCGCATTAAGCCGGAACAGTTGACATACCGGTGGATTGCCAAGAATTACTTTTGGCATGGCGTGACAAATTCTTTAAGGAGGAACTGGTTCTATCCATTTAGCGTTATCGCAAGACTTCTGACAAGCAGCTTACTTGTTCTTATCGGTCTTGTCATCTTTAACAAAAGGCGTTACGTCCTGTCCAGTTTTCGCGTGGTGAATGCCTTTGGAGCGTTTTACGGCTGGTTTCTACGTTTGCGACAGAACATAGGACGAAGATCAGAGGAATCGGATATAAGGCATGGCGTATAAGGCATAGATCAACCCTTTCAAGTGAGGGTGCTGTATTTATTTGATTCTGTTTTAAGGGTGAAAAATCGACTTCTGTATGGATACATCGATGAACAAGGGGAAAACGTCGTTTTTAAACAAAATCAAGCCGGTGAGAGAGCTCAGAAACCTGGGATTCGTAAACTGGCTGACTTACGAGTACCATAAAAAAAGACAAAACCGAGGAATAGGCGGAAATGAACTAAAACGATTGTCATCGCGGACATTAGCCTATCCCGTATATTTTCGACCCGGCACCAGTGATCTTTATGTTTTCAGACAAGTGTTTGGTGATCGAGAGTATGGATGCCTAGATGACTGCTTAGAGCCAAAACTTATTATTGATTGCGGCGCCAACGTCGGGTATACTTCCGCCTACTTTCTTTCGCGTTTTCCGTCAGCTACTGTTATTGCTGTAGAGCCCGACGCTGAAAATTGCAGTCTAGCTCTCCGGAACCTTGCCCCATACCGAGGCAGGTTCTCACTTATCAAGGCCGGAGTCTGGTCAAGCCAGACATACCTTACGATTACGAGAGAATCGTGTGGACATGGAAAAGAATGGGGACGCTGTGTCAGGCCTGCTCGGGAGGGCGAGGATAGTTCAATCAAAGCAATCGATATCGGCACTCTTCTGAAAGAGAGCAGATGGCAGGTTATTTCGATCCTGAAGATTGATGTTGAGGGTTCAGAGACTGCCATCTTCACGGACAATTATCGGTCGTGGATAGAGAGGGTTGAGAATTTAATCATTGAGCTTCACGGGAAGCACTGTGAGGACACTTTTTTTCGAGCTATTAAAGGAATTCCCTTTGTCGTTTCAAAAAACGGGGAATTGACGATCTGCCGTAAACGAAGCATTCGTGATTGAATCGGCAAGATATTGGTAGAAGTCTAACTGTCTTCCTGCTGCCTTTTATCTGGGCGGTGTTTTTGAAAGAAATAAAGTTAATACAAAAACGAAATGATTAGAATCAGCGCCGCGGTGAGCTTGAGCGTACATGTTTCGACCCATCTTTCAATTTCTTTAATCTGGCATACTTACTCACTTGTAGTAATCTCGATGGAACATCGTCAACTGATGGGTAATAATTTTCAGCGAAATTAAAAAAATTTCATCCTGAATGTCGCAATAGTATGGACTATTCAATAATGCAAGTTCCAACTACAAACCTGCACACACGGCAATCGAAAAGAGTACGAATTTCTAAATGAAATATTAGAATTGCGATTCTCCGGAATCTTATTAAAATCATCCTGAACTATGAAGAAAAATGCGTATCCTAGAAGATGCATCTTTCATTCAGAAATTGTTGCCGTTTATTAGCAGAACGCTCTTTCAAAATACCCTCATCAACTTTGTTGACATCACCCCGTAATTAAGAATATATTTAATCATAAATAAACTGCAATGATAATGTACTGGAGCTTGTTCAATGAGACGGTTCTTTACTGCATTTTGAGTAATGGGCTCCTTGGGTGCGGGATTCCTTATAAGCCCGCCGAGAGGATCGGATATTCGGGAAATCGGGTGAAAGCAACGAAACATAACAATCACTTTATCCGCTTTTTGGGGCTTCGTTAGATGAACAACTGTTGTTTAGAAAAATAAAGGAGATGTTGAAATGCTAAAAATGCAAAATATTGTTTCATCGATAAGTTTAATTATTTTGACTGTCTTATCCGTGACATGTGCTACTCAAGAAAAACCGCGTACGAGTGGACCTTATTACTTCGAAGGTTTTGCTCATTACAAGATACCATTTCAACCGATTAAAGAATTAACCCCATCTGAAGCCAAATCCCGTGATGCTTATTACATTGCATATTACAGTAACGACGGCAAGATAATATCATTTCGCCAGTTCTATAGCGAAGTGCAACACTTGGGGTAACTATGCTATCCTAAGTGTCTATGCCAAAACCATATAAGCATCTGTCCCAGAACGAACGCGAGCAGTTGGCTCACATGCACTCGGAGGGCAAGAATCTCGGGGAAATCGCCAAAGCCCTTGGTCGGAACAAAAGCACGATTTCCCGGGAACTCGCACGAAACTCAGCACCCGAATATAAACGATACACACCCTGCAGAGCACACGCTCGGTGCTGTGAGCGAAAGACCCAGGCCAATACGCATGAGAGACTGAAGAACGACTTCATCCGCCTCTATGTGAGGGTCGGCCTAGCACAGGGATGGTCCCCTGAGCAGATCTCCGGGCGACTACGGATCGAATATCCTGGGCAGTACATCAACCACGAGGCCATCTATCAGTACATCTATCATCCCCAGAACCCTCACCGGCTGGAGATGATCGATCTGTTACGCCGTGC
>DASPUA010000087.1:0-10048 GCA_035623135.1 Thermodesulfovibrionales bacterium
TGGATACCCACCTCGTCCTCATCGCTTAGCGCTACGGCAATACCTCCTTGCGCATATTCTGTACTGCTCTCGGTTGGAACGTCTTTTGTTGCAATGACGACTGTGCCGTGGGGCGCCAATTCAATAGCTGCCCTTAGACCCGCCACACCGCTTCCAATGACCAAGAAGTCAACATATTCTTTTGTCATACATGAAGGATAAGGTATAAGAGGGTAAATGTCAAAACCAGAGGATGATTTTCAGTTTCCGTCTGCTGCAATTTTGCTGGACCTCTCATGTGTAATGAGGGCTTCCCTTCCTAATGCGCAGATTTGCGGTTCCACTGATTTGTGAATGTTCCACCGACTATTTCTCAGGTACAGAAGTTGCACTGTTGAGGATTTCCGAGAGTACCTTTTAAAGATTTAAGTCCTTGTGGGGTTATTTCAAAGCTAAGTGGGGCTGACCTTGTTAGCCAAATCAAGCAAAGTGGAGAGAGGCAGCAAGACAAAACCGCTGAGGTTTCTTTTATCTCTTCATTGCCTTCACCTCCTTTTCATTAGATGACAAAGTTGCTTCACTTGTCTTTCTTCATTCCGGTATGGCTCCCGATAGCTTTCACGAATTCCTCGGTGGTCACCATCGTAGCCTGCCGAGGAAAGACCTTCTCTGTCAACAGGCGATGTACCTCTTGATCCATGTCGGCGCAGGCATCAGAGACTACAAAAAGATTGTAATCCATGTCAGCAGCCCAACGTACGGTTGAAAGTACCACACCACTCGAAGCAATGCCAAATAATACGAGCGTATCAATATTATGGGCTCGTAGGATAGTTTCCAGATCAGTCGTGGTGAAAGCTCCCACACGTCGCTTGGTGACAACTATGTCGCCCGGCTGAGCTGCGACCCTGGGATGTATCTCTGCTCCTGGGGTGCCTTCACGGAAACGTCCTGATTCTTTAAGGCTGGTAAAAAGCTTGTTCCGAGGATTGATCTCGGGGTACCCGTCACGAAAGCGCACAACGATATATATGACACGCAGACCTGCTTGGCGTGATTCCTTGAGGATGGCGCCAGCCTTCTCCAGTAGAGGTGATTGTTCCTTCTCAGGAAGCATGCCAATAATGTCGTTTTGGTAGTCCATAATCAGGACTGCAGTCCTCGCACTGTCAAAAGTAAGCTTGTTCCGCGTTTGCATCTTCGTACCTTCTTTAGTATCAATAGCGAGAACAGGCGTAACCGATGAAGCCAAAAAAGCAGCAAATAGAGCTGCCGTCACTGAGATACTGATGATGCGCATGAATTTATCCTCCCCCTATTTGAAAACTCTCCAAAGAGTTCATGTTATCCGAATCTTGACATTTGTAATCAGCACAATTATAGCATGGCCATAAAGTGCAAGGCCTACGAAAAAGGTTACCTAGCAATAAAGTTTTGATTGGAACGTGTCTGTTTTATGACTTCAGTATCATCTGGTTTAATGAAGATCGTGTCTCTCCTATGGATGTAACGCGCACCGCTGCGTGGTCTCGGATGGGACACTTATTCTCGCAGATGCCGCAGCCATTGCAGAGAGTTGGATCTATAAATGGACGCTTCAGCACTTTCGTCATCCCATTCCGAAGCTGAACATCAAAGGTCTGGAACCAGATAGCCTTGGGGGAAGTGGGGCAGACCTCTTCGCAGACAATGCAGTCGGTGTTCATCGCCCAAGGTAGGCACCTGCCTCTATCGAAAAAAGCAGTACCGATCTTGACCTGCCTTTGTCCTGAGCTCTTTCCCAATTTTTGCTCCACGGTCAGAGGTTTGATAGCACCTGTGGGGCATATATGGCCACAGAGTACGCAGTTGTATTCGCAGTAACCAATTCTATTGATCAGGATAGGCGTCCATAATCCCTCGAATCCCGCCTCAAGTAAAGCCGGCTGGATAACGTTGGTTGGACAGACTTTCATGCATTGCCCGCATTTGATACACCTCCGGAGGAAGTCCTTCTCGGTGATTGAGCCTGGAGGCCTGATGACGCGATATTGTGGTGAGGTTCCTGAAGCAAAGGTGCTTCTCATTACCGGGAAAAGAACAACCCCTGTAAGGACGCTTTCGATCAGCCTGCGACGGCTCACATCGAGGGGCATCTGAGCTGAACTTGAGGGCTTCGGCAGACCATAATGGATCGCGTTTTCGGGACAGTCCTCAATGCAGTTCATACAGACGTGGCATTCAGTGATTCTCAGTTCTGAATGTGGATTGCAGCCACCATGACAGTGGCCGAGGCATTTCTTGCAGTCAGTGCAGAGATCTACGTCACGCCATATTCTCAAAAGAGGTTTGCGAGAAAAAAGTCCCAAAAGCGCCCCTAAAGGGCAGAGCACTCGGCACCAGAACCTCGGCAGAAACCTGGTGGCGAAAATAACGCCGAGAAAAATGAGTCCTAGCAAGGTTCCTCCATTGAAAAGGGGTTGCTTGAGATAAAGCCAGCTTCGGCCATAATTTGCAGCTGGGAATACGGAGGTCGTAAAGGATCTGGTGACAAAGGGAATCGGATCGAGCAACCCCACCTGGAGAGAACCGAACGCTGCCAGGACAAGAAATAGGGCAAGGACATAATACTTGAGACGATAAAGGACGCGATAGGAGTTCAACTCTGCGGCATCCACGGCCCTCATCCGGGCAAAAAGGCTTCCGATGACCTGGTTGACAATTCCCATCGGACAGACCCAGGAGCAGAAAAAGCGGCCGACGAGAAGTGTGCCAATGATAACGAAAAGTGAAAGTGCGAGTCCTTTATAAACTGTCCAACTCGTAAGAAACGATGCGATTGCAACAAGAGGGTCAAGTTCAAGGAAAAGGGGCGTCTCGTAACCTTTCATACGGTTAAAGCTCGTGAGCCATAAAAGAATAATGAAAAGAAGCAAGAAAAAGGCGGCATAGATACGCCTGACATTCCGTAGCGTCAGTATCTTTCTGATCATACTTCTATTTCTGCTACGTTAAGCAATTTTAAATCGGAAGTTCCGATTCCCCTCTTTTCGGCTATGGCAATAAACGGTATATCCTCAGCCTTCAGGTCGAGGAACCTGATCCCGTAGGTCTCCGCTGCCACCAAGTCTACTCCGGCGATGACGGTATTTTCGATAGAGACGTCAGATAGATTCCCTCCGGTCGGGCCATTTCTCCTGAGGACCCTTGTCGCATCTATGACCGTAAGAGTAGGTCTGATCGCAGTGGCGAGATCCGCAATGGAGGTATTGATATCCTGGTGCAATCGGTTCCTCTGGCCACCCAGAGAACCGTAAAGATTTTTCATCGCTATCGTGCACTTGCTCAAAGAGTGATGTTTTACCACGGGGATATTAATGAGTTTGTCAGCCTTGTGGTAAAAAGGGCTGACAGGCCAGACTTTGAGAGACTCGCCTTTCAAGTCTGTAAGGACAAAGTCGTTCTCTGAGGCAAGTTTGATTTTTCCACCTGCCCTCTTCGTCGCGTCCTCAATTCCGGAACGGGCAAAACAACGGTAGGGATCATTTACAGAGACATCCGTCACCCAGACCTCTGAGGCTCGCGCCTCAATACAAAGTTTAACAATAGCGCCAACCACCGCTGGATTGGTATTGGCCGCTTGTTCAGGCTGTCTATCCCATGCTGCGTTTGGTTTTAGCAGGACCTTGTCGTTGGCGCTCACAAAGCGGCCCATGCCACCGATCCTGTCTATTGCAGCCCGGACCATCTTTTCGGCATCCTTGCCATGCACGACCGCTAAATGCGGGTAGACATTATTCTCTCCTGTGCGATAGTCCTTAAAAGTCAATATCTTCGTGTCACTCCTGCGGACAGGCTCTTTACTATAAAAAACGTATCCCCACACGCTTGTTGCTGCAGCAAGGCCGCAGGTACTAGCTGCCCTCAAGAGAAACTGCCTTCTGCTAATTTGTGGTTCTCTCTTGTTATTCTTTGACGGCATGATTCTTTTTTAGCCCGCGTTTTTCATGAAATACCTCAGGATATCTTCGTCATCAGTCCCGAAGATGCCGAAAATCGCATCCGACGATGGGATGAGAAACCAGTTGCCTTCATATTTGTCCATGACTTTATAAAATTCTTTTCCCTCTTTTTCCAACCTTTCAGTCGGTATGCCGGATTTCTTGAAATACTCGCGAAAGGAAGACATGACAGACTGAATTTCCTCTTTGCTGCCGGTAATCAGTGCCACAGTGATTCTTTTGTCGCCGACGGAATACTCGCGTTCGATCACATTACGAAGAAAATCGAGACCTCGGTATCCCTCCTTTACAAATCTAGTATTTGCCACCTTTCCTATATTCGGTAGCTTGGCAAATGCCTGGAACGAATCCTTTCCGGACGGCAACGTTGCATCGAATGCCTTAGCGAATTGCAGTACCGGTGCTTTGGAATCGAGCGCAGAAATCTTGACATAATAACGACCTTTGATGAAGTTCACGCCTCCCGAGGTCTTGAATCCCATTGTTCCCAATGAGATCGGGGCAGGGTTATCTCCTGACTCATCTGCCAGGACACCGAAGGCTTGAATGCTTTTCCCCATATCAAAGACCTCAGTCTGAATCTCAGCCGCCGTTGCCTTCGACTCCGCTGCGGTGTACTCCGTAACAGTGAGCGCAACAAACCCCGCACTGATGAAATACTCAGCATGGCCGTCGATATGTTCGTAGAGATTTTCTTTCGTGTAGTTATGCGGCTGACCTAGCTGTTGGAAGCCCTTGACCCCGCCGGCAGAGGATGGAGCCGACGACTCTGGCATGGATTGGAGAAGAGTCGAGGAACTCCCTGTTTCTTGCCGCACCACTGCTTTGAAGTCGATTAGGGCCGGATCATATTTTTGGCCTTCGACGTAGAGAACCGTAGCGATAACCGGAAGCAGCCCGATAAGAAGAAGGCGATATATAAGCGGAACCGAGCTCATCAAACCGTAAACGACATCGACTCATGGGCATCGCAGAGCATGTTCTTGACAGGAAGACCGTAAGGACAGCTGCCTATGCAGGCCGGATCACTGCAGGCAGAGCACGCAGCAGCCTTGTTCTTCAGCAAGGCATAGGACTCCATCGCTTTTTTTTCCATGCCGTAATCCCTAAAATACATGCGATATCTCATGATCGAGGCAATTTCAACTCCGGAAGCACATGATCCCTCGCATATACCGCAGCCAGTCCTACAGTATTTGTTGCCGTATAAGCGCGCGTACCGCTCCAGTATACCCTGGTCTTCAGAAGTAAATTTCTGTCCCGATGCCTTGAGGTAGAGTTCAATGTCAGCAGCTGTCTTCATTGTTACGATAAGACCGCTTACCTCTGAATGCTTCAGTACCCACTTGAAGGCCGCATGGGGAAACTCATTTTCCGTTCCCTCTATCTTCATTTCTTTTGCGCCAGCAAGGGTCTTCATGGCAATCACCCCGACCCCCCGCTTGTATGCCTCCTCCATTACTTCAGGCAACTTGGGAAATTTCATAAAGTTAAATGACGGTTGGATCATATCGAAATGCCCTGACTCAACCGCAGCCATAAGAAGTTCCTCCATATTGCTGGGACCGTGAGACGAGGTACCAAGGAAATGGATCTTCCCAGCCTTCTTCAGATCAGCTGCTGCCTCTAACATTTCTTCATCGAGGAGTCTCTTTTTCTCAGCCTCCAAGTCTTTATTCATCTCGCCAATCGCATGGACCAAACAGAAGTCAAGATAGTCAGTCTTCATTCTCGATAAACTTCCATCGACAGAGGAAATATAATCTTTCTTCTTAGTTCCCAGAGGTAGGTGACCAGGATAAGGTGCAGGGTTGCAGAATTTCGACGCAATAATGATCTTTTCTCTCGAAAGTTTGCTCATCGCTTCCCCGATTGTCTTTTCGGATTGACCATAATCAGGTGCAGTGTCAAAATAATTGATACCGCTGTCTACTGCCCTGAGAACCATTGATGCGGCAGAGAGTTTGCCAGCCCCGAATGAAATATCGCTCATCTTCAGTCCGGTCTTGCCTATTTCACGAAAGCTTTTGACAGACGGCGTGTCCGATTTTGTTTCGGCGTGAAGAGGTGATGTCGCTGCAGTAACTGTAGCTAGAGCAGCTACCTTGAGGAAATCCCGACGTTTTATCATAAGGCCTCCTTTCTGGCCAAGGATACGATAAGGCCAGAGCTATATGATTCAGTGATCTTTTACTATTAGCATACAAGATGAGAACACATTTTTGAAGATAGCAAGCAGAATTCCTGCTTGGCCTCAATTTCCTTTTAGCGGAAACAACGAAGAAAACTCAGAATTGAATGCCAGAGTCTTGGCCGAACGGCATAAATCAGTTTGGGCATAACAGAGCGTCATGGGTTAGGTGACTTCACGAAGGTTTTTCCCCACAATAACCGTCGTTGATAAGATGCTTGAAGTGTCATGTATCAGTTAGAGCCAGCGAATGTTAGAGAACGAACAGCAGGGCTACACCGTTTTCTCATGAGATGTTTCGTCCGACCTTGCTGCCTCGTTTTTCACGTCTATGACGGCATCGTTTTCGGAGGAAATGCCTTTCTTAAAGTCTTTTATCGCTTTGCCGAGTGAGCCGCCGAGTTCCGCCAGACGGCTAGGTCCTAAAATGATCAGAACTATGACAAGAATTACAATCAGATGCATAGGCTGAAATAAGCCTCTAAACATAGTTATCCTCCATTCAGATTAATCATAGTGTACCATATTTTCAGGATAGGTATATGCTTATTGTTGCAACTTCTTCGCAATAGGTGTGCAGCTTCACAATGCAGTAATCATTGAAGATTGGCATTAGAAACTGGTATGTTAGACAAAATCTCAACAACCTATAAAAGGCGGTACCCTTGTGAAGAAGCTTGTGTTGTTCTTTACTCTGATTTTCGCTACGATCACCTGTGCGGAGCATGTTGGATACCACGTGATCAAAAAACTACAACTCGGCGGTGAGGGTGGTTGGGATTACTTGACGGTGGATAGTGAGGCCAGGCGGCTGTATATTTCTCGCAGCACCCACGTGATGGTAGTAGATGTCGATACTGGTGAGGTACTAGGCGATATCCCGGACACCCCAGGGGTTCATGGGATTGCAGTTGCCCCTGAATTGAATCGCGGGTTTATCAGCAACGGGCGGGCGAATACATCCACCATCTTTGATTTGAAGAGTCTGAAGGTCTTAGGGCAGGTCAAGACAGGGGAAAATCCGGATGCCATACTATACGATTCCGCCTCGAAAAGAGTTTTCACTTTCAATGGACGCAGCAAGGATGCCACGGCGTTTGATGCTTCATCAGGAGACGTACTTGCAACAATTCCGCTTGGTGGCAGGCCAGAGTTTGCCGCGGCTGATGGTAAAGGCAGAGTCTATGTGAATATCGAGGACAAAAATGAGGTCGCGGAGATCGACAGCAGGAAGCTCATAGTGCTGAATCGGTATTCTCTCAATCATTGTGAGGAACCGGCGGGGATGGCAATTGATCTGAAAAATCACAGGATCTTTGCGGGCTGTCACAACAAGATCATGGCAATTCTGGACACTGCATCTGGAAAAGTTATAGGCACAGTTCCGATAGGCGAGGGCGTTGATGCAAACGCTTTTGATCCAGGGACGGAACTGGTCTTTAGTTCCAATGGAGATGGAACCCTTACTGTAGTGAAGGAGTCAGATCCTGGTAAATTTGAAGTTGTCCAGACAGTGGCCACACAGCGCGGATCTCGCACAATGGCGTTTGATCTAAAGACCCACAAAGTATTCTTGGCCGCGGCAGAGTTCTCCCCAGCTCCGACACCGTCACCTAAAGAACCGAGGCCTCGCCCTGCGATGATTAAAGACAGCTTTTCTATCTTGGTGTTTGGGCGGTGACAAGGCAATCTCTCCAGAAACCAGAGGAGAATATTCTATATTTTCTGTATAGTCGGATTTTGTCTGCTGGAGATTTGCTGGCCCCAAACAAACAGGAAGAAAACACCTATTGCGGAATGTGGCGAATATGCTTTAAAATCAAAAGGTCATTACGGGAGCCGGTGTGGTGGAACTGGCAGACGCGCCGGACTCAAAATCCGGTGAGGGCAACCTCGTGTGGGTTCGATTCCCACCACCGGCACCATTGGAATTAATAGCCTGGTTATTGGTAAGTCGTAAAATTATATGGTAAGAAATCTTAGGTGATTCCTGCCGTGCACTTGTCAATTTTCACACACAATCAACGGTGCCCTGTCATATAGAGAATGATATCTGTCGTTTGTGCGTACAATGATGCCGCGATTTTGAATGACTGGCTCCTTATGAGTCTCAAGGCTCAAACGGTTGTGCACGAGATGATAATAATTGATACTGCTGAAAAGGGTTTTCAATCTGCAGCCCAAGCCCTTAATTTCGGTGGAAGTCAAGCTAAAGGGACATATATTATGTTCATTCATCAGGATGTAAATATACTTTCCAACACATGGTTAGAGGATGCTGAACGCATGCTGGATACTATCCCGAATCTAGGAATTGCAGGTGTGGTGGGGAGTGTAGAAGAAGGCGATAGCATTTCTGAAAGGATGAGGAATGTTATTGCGCATGGGGATGACAAGGAACAAATAGGTAATGCTATACCATTGCCTGAGCCGGTGCAAACCCTTGATGAACTGCTGTTGATCATCCCGAGGAAAATCTTCCGAGAACATCAGTTTGATGAACATACGTGTACCGGTTGGCATTTGTACGGTACGGATTATTGCCTTAACATGCTGACCATAGGAAAGGGCGTTTATGTCATTCCATTGTATGTGATCCACAAGTCAAAGGGAGGAGCCTCGACCAACAGGCTTTCGTTCATCTTTAATTTTGGATTGAGCGGGGAATATTATCACACCTTGGAGAAGATTTTGGACAAACACAAAGATCATTTTATGTGGGTTTACACAACTCCAGGATACGGCAAGTGGAAGACAACTGAGTCATTATTCACACAAAGAGTTAAATATGCTGTCATTGAAATGATAAAATGGTCTGTTATGGCAATAGGGGCATTTCTTAAAGGAAAATAGCGTAAATGTTGAAGGGGCAGGAGAAGCTCGTGAGCATCCTTGTTGTTTCCTATAACGCGCAAGATTTTATCGCCAAGACGATAAGGAGTTGCCTGCAGCAGTCATATCGGAATATAGAACTATTAATCCTTGACAATAAATCTGACGATAAAACCGTTGATGTCATCAACTCCTTTAAGGACCCGCGCTTGCATGTGTACCGCGGCGATCATACATTTGGTCCGTATGACGGGTTGAACTATCTTATCGAACATGCCGCAGGAGAATATATTGCGATCCAAGATCATGATGACGTCTGGTTCCACGAAAAAATTGAAACCCAGATAAGGTTCTTAAATGATAACCGTGATTTTGTCGCCTGTGGAACTAATACCTATTTCTTTTATGAAGACAAGGGTGTGTTTATCCTGATAGAAAACCCTTTCATCGCTGACATTGTCAACCATACATCTCTCGTGTTCCGAAAGGACAGCTTCCGTTATGATACAGATTATTTGTTGGCCGATGAGCATTTTATGAGAAAGGTTCTCAGACATTCCGGGAGCATTGCATGTCTCCAGGAGCCCCTTTGTGTGCACCGGATAAGGGCTGACGCCAAGAACCTGTCCTCCTATCGTTTTTCCCTGAGTAAAAAGAACATAAAAGACTTCTTCATGATTAATGGCATAACCATGCAGTCAGTAAAGTATTTCTGTTACCTGATGACACGCGATGTGTTTCCGGAGTTCCTGCTGTGGCATATACGGAGGCATGTTACGTTAAAGAACAGAGAGTGGATAGGGTTAAGCACTTTCAGAAGCCGATATCCAAAAGTACTTTTATGAAGGGGGATATATGTTGTCAAGTGTGTGGGGCAGAAGCCCTTTTTTCCAAGAGGTTTGGTGAGCAGCACCTTTACCGGTGCACCCGGTGTGAAAGCCTCTTTTACCATCCTTCTCCGTTAGGGCACGGCAGTGGTGAAACCTCGTGGGAGTCGACAAAGTGGTATGTGGAACGGGGAGCAAACCTTCTTTTCTATGCAGAG
>DASPUA010000088.1:0-2409 GCA_035623135.1 Thermodesulfovibrionales bacterium
TGCAGCAGCAGCCTCAGCCCTCTTTGCCGCAGCCTCAGCCTTGTCACAACACTCTGTTGCCTTCTTCATCGCATCCTGAGCCAATGCCTTCGCACTTGCTGCCTCTTTCTTAGCCTGGTCAATGTCGCCAGCCATTGATCCCACCTTCTGTTCCAGACTGTTCAGCTTGGACTCCACGGCTGACATTCTCGATTCGAGCTTGCTGATCCTGTCGACCAATGGATCTATCTGCTGTTTCACATAATCTTTTGTGACGCACCCGAAAGCAAAGATTGATAAAAGGCTGACTACCAAGAACATTATTACAATTTTTTTCATATATTCACCTCCTTTCCTAAACGACTTCTTGCAATTCAGTCTTGCCAGTTCCCATTCTTTCTAGGAACTCGTAAACCCTCTTTTGCTCCTCTTAAAAATCATACACTGAAAAAAAAAGGAATTCAACATTTTTTTTGGATTTCCAAACCCCCTCTGCTTCTCTCGATGTGCATTTGGTACGTACTGAACAACGTATTGGCATTCAGTCCTCTCTGGGAGAGGTGCGGGATATTCCTGCAGCACCTGAGATGGTTATCGGTCACCTCTTTGAGAGGATAAGCCGGTGACCCGATAGGGAAATCTCCTGAATTGTTCCCTCAAATACTTTTTGTTCGCCGAAGAGGTTCCTGAGGTACACCTTACCTTCTTCCGATCTTGCACTGTTTACGTTTTCGAGGTATATTTCCTCTTTGCCTGCCTGATAGACATACGCATTAAGCTCACACATGGTCCCTCCGACAAATGGATAGATTCTTGTAACACATGCGAGAAAAGTGCCCTTCTCCGTCTTTGCTGGAGTATAAAGAATGGTGCGCATGATGTCAAACAGGGGAAGAAAATATCCGCCCGCATATGGAGCGTACGATCACACGGGGTTCAATTGAGAGGCTGGCTCCTCTTCGCCGGTATCCTGAACCTGTCGTGCGGTTCTCTTATGCTATAATAGCTCGTTACCGCATTGAATTCCGGAGGAGAATTATTAAGAGACTGCCTGACAAGAGAGGGTATTTCGGCATATACGGCGGCAGGTTTGTGCCTGAGACACTCATGCCCGCACTTGTGGAACTCGAAGTGATCTACCGCAAGGCAAGGGCTGATCGTGAATTTCAGGAAAGGCTTGCGCAACTCCAAAGGACGTATATTGGAAGACCGACCCCCTTATATTTTGCGAAGAGACTGAGTGAGTCTCTTGGCGGAGCGAAGGTGTATCTCAAGCGTGAAGACCTGGCGCACACAGGCGCGCATAAGATCAATAATGCCATTGGCCAGGCCCTGCTCGCGAAAAAGATGGGTAAGAAGAGGCTCATTGCAGAAACTGGTGCAGGGCAGCACGGAGTGGCCACTGCCACAGGGGCGGCCCTCATGGGGCTTGAATGCGCGATCTACATGGGTTCTGAAGATATGCAGAGGCAGGCACTGAATGTCTTCAGGATGAAGCTCCTGGGCGCAACGGTGAGCGAGGTACCTGTGGGCTCAAGAACACTGAAGGATGCGATTAACGAGGCATTGAGGGATTGGACTACCAATGTGAGAAGCACACACTATGTGATGGGAACGGTCTTCGGCCCCCATCCTTTTCCCATGATGGTGAGGGACTTTCAGTCAGTGATTGGCAAGGAGACAAGAAAGCAGATACTGGACACAGAGGGAAGATTGCCGGACTATCTCGTGGCGTGTGTGGGTGGCGGAAGTAATGCCATGGGATTGTTTTATTCGTTTCTTGGTGACAATGTGAAGATGATCGGAGTTGAAGCAGGTGGGAAGGGGATCAATTCAGGGGAGCATGCTGCCCGATTTGCAGGAGGCTCTCTGGGCGTGTTCCAGGGCACGAAAAGCTACCTTCTTCAGGATGAAGACGGTAATGTCCTCGGTACGCACTCTGTCTCTGCCGGTCTGGATTACGCATCCATCGGTCCTGAACACCCCTATCTGAGGGATGCGGGACGTGTGCAGTATACCTCTGCCACTGATGATGAGGCACTGTCAGCGTTTGAACACCTAAGCAGGATGGAGGGAATAACTCCTGCCCTGGAGTCTGCTCATGCAGTTGCAGAGACGCTCAAACTTGCGCCACGACTGCCCGGGGATGCCATTATTGTGGTCAATCTTTCAGGACGGGGGGACAAGGACGTGCAACAGGTGGCAAGACTCGAGGGTATTGAGCTGTAAGCAGATGAACAGGATTGAGAAGGTTTTCAGGGAACTCAAAAGGAAGAAGAAGAAAGCGTTCATTCCCTATATAATGGCAGGAGACCCTTCCCTTGAGAGGACCAGGGATACGGTCCTTATGCTGGAGAAATGCGGGGCCGATATCGTGGAGCTCGGTGTTCCCTTTACCGATCCCCTTGCGGACGGGCCCACTATTCAGAG
>DASPUA010000089.1:0-3469 GCA_035623135.1 Thermodesulfovibrionales bacterium
TATTGACGGCAACACATCGATAAGGGACATCATCCACCGGTCAGGACAGGACACTCCTGTCGCCCTCAGAACAATTCTTGCGTTGCTAAGCATACAGATGATCGAAACAAAGAATGACCGTGGTTTATCTATCGAGACACCCGACAATGACCTGGAAGACCTACTCAGGGAATTCAAAAGGGAAACCGTTAATTCGGAGCTCAAGAAGACGATCGCTCGTATGCACCAGCGATACGCCACCCTGGGATATTATGACGTTTTGGGAGTAAAAGATTACGCACCGCTACCTGATATTAAGAAGGCCTTTTATGCTCTCGCAAAGAAGTTCCATCCTGACGTGCATTTTCAGCTTGAAGACGATTCCATGCAAGACAAGCTGAATGATATCTTTTCGTATCTCTGCGAGGCATATGCGACCCTATCAAATCCTTCAAAGAGAAAGCAATACGACCAGTCACTGACCCTCACACCCACACGGCAGATCTCAAAGCAGGAGAAGGCAAAAGGAAAATATGAGGAGGGGAAGACAGCACTCGAGAGAGGTAACTATTCGCGTGCGGAATTGCTGTTTGATGAGGCGATCTATCTTGACAGCGCGAAGGCAGATTATCACTATTTCTATGGCCTTGCCTTAATGAAGCTAAAAAGGTTTAAGGATGCTAAAAAGGCTATTGTAAACGCCCTTGAACGCAATCCTATGAACGCACAGTATCTTGCTGAACTCGGATTCGTCTATCTTGATCTGGGTTTTACGAAAACTGCACAAGGCTTTTTTGAACGGTCATTGAAAGTGTCCTCAGATAATGGCCGGGCGTTGGAAGGATTGCAAAAAATCAGATTTCTTTAAAGATCGTTTCCTGACAACAACATGTCTAATTGTCGTTTCAACGAAAATCAAAATGTCAGGTAGTAGCTATATGATTATGTCACCCTCAATAGACCAACCTTTATACACCGTTCCCGCCACTTCTCTAGGCTGCGACACGTGGTGCTTTTCCCGGGTAATCCGCAAAACAGTTGCATCTTTTGATAACCCTCTGCTGGTCGGAGGTCGTCGGTTTCGAGTCCGATTCCCGACTCCATTTATTTCAATAACTTACCAATCTTACCCATTGCTGTTATCTAGCCAACTGTGCTAATTGTGCTTCCATTGATAACGCTGTCCGGCATGCGCCTAAACATGATGGGATAACCGCCCTCCGGCGATTTCCTCAGCTCAGTACTGTCATGCCTATAGCGTCTGAATCCCTTCATTTCCAATTGATTCATACCCAGGCCCCGTTTGGCGGGTATCGGTTTCTACAAGAAAAGGGTAATTTTGTGCCATTGTCATTATGAGAGCATGTCTTTCCTTAAGTGCCAAGGTGAGGTATAGTGGGGAGTCCATCAATATGGAGATGAGGTTTCTCACTTTTTTCATGGTTGTGTTTGTCTCCTAGTTATTGAAGGTGCATAAACTATGCCTGATCTTAACCGCATGGATGCTCTTCTACCGACAGGACTCCTTTTTATTCCCTGCACATCATTGTGTTATTTTTCTTATAAAATGGCACCCTTTATTGGAATGTTTACAGGGGATAGGGGAGAGTAAAGATATGGGGTGTCTGTGCTGCCGTTCTTTGGTAGTATTTGCCTCCCTTTAAGGTGGTGGAATTACCCATAATTACTTTGCACATCCGCAAATTGCCCATTGCGGACATGTGAAAACGAGCTAAGGAGGTTAGTAGCATGGAGCACGAATCAGTCACCCTTCACCTCAGCATCATCGTTCATCTTAAATCAATTTTCATTTTCTCTTCACAAATTGGGTCTAAAATATAGTTAGTAGGTGTGAACCTATCTTTCAACCCTCCTAAAGAGGCTCTGGCATCTCTCGGCAGCCGGAGCCTCTTATATTAGTCATCAATGCAGTTCTCCTTGCTCTGTGCTAATACAGTGCTCATTGTATAAGTAAAGCGCGGACGACGCAAAAGGGATCATGTCCCTCTAAAGGCAAGGCTCCATCCTGTGCATCACACTTGAAAGCCCAGCCCCAAAGGTGTATAGTTCAACCAGAAATAAAGAAGGGATTTGGAAGGAGGTTATGCGGGTATGAAGAAGGCAATAGTCGTTGGATTATCGTTTTTAGTCCTCGCCGTTATCCTGGGATGCTCTGGGACAGGAGTAAATGTGGAAACCGCTACAGCCGCGGAAAAGCAGACTGATGCTAAGCATATGAGAGAAGTTTCAGGTGAGGTAACGGCTGTTGATAGGGAAGGGAAGACTATAACAGTAGGAGGGATAAGCATACTGGTAGATGAGGAGATGTTTGCCAACATTAAGAGGGCGACAGGGTTACGGTGGACTACTTCACGAGAGGTCTGAATAGAGCTGTACTCATAATGCCAGAGCAGAAATAACAGTGTACTGATACCAGATATGATTTCCTATGCAGCAGCGGAAGGCTCGGCGTGTGCACAATATGACGAAAAAGCTTAGAATTAATTGGTGGTCTCTACTCATTGGCTGAGGGTCATTATGGGAGAAAAGATTGTTGATAGATGCAAGGTTATTTGTGGAGGAGTCTCCGAGAACTGCATCATAGACAACACCAGGCATCTGGATTGCATCGCGGACATGGTGATTAACAAGACCTCTGTCATCTCGCTGCTTCTGGGCAGGGCTCTCAGGGAAAGCCCGAATGAAGCCGCCCAGCATATCCACAACGTAATGACAATCTCAAACGAACTCTCCAACTGGGTGAAATACCTTCAGATCACCCGGAACCTCAAGCACCTGAATGCGCTCCACTGGAATGTCGGTATTTCTGAAGCGCGCAAGGTGGCCAGGTATCCGCTGCCGAAAATATACGAGCAATACATCTCGATGAAAGTGGCGCTCCCTGGCAGAAGTATTCCAGTTAGCATAATAGACTTCTGCCAAAGAGGAACACAGTTTCAAAGTCCTGAGTCCCTTGAGCCTGGCGCGGCAACGGAGTGCACTCTCACGACAACGTTCAACATAAAGAAAGAAGTCCGTTTCAGGATGATGATAAAATACTGTAGCTTAAGAGATGATGGATATCTTATCGGGGCTCATATAGATGAGGTCGACGACAGTTCGGAGTTTAACTTCTTCAATAACATCTACGACTTCATCGTCGAGATCGAAAAAGAAGGCCACCGTTTCGACGGGTAATTCTTTTTTGAATGCCCAATTCCCGCGCTGCCTTGCCCATGGGCATCCTCTTCTCCGTCACCATCTGTACTGCATATCTTTTGAACTCACGGCTGAAATGACGGTTCCTTTCCCCCCATACCCACCACCTGTCCGATAGTGGAAATCATTAGCTGTTGGTCGGTGCAATAAACAGCGAGGGTTTGGATAACCAAGCCCCATTAAACTCTCTGTGCTGATATTGTCGTTTTCCTATACTCTGCTAAGGGAACCTTCACAAGAAACCCTGTAGGGAAAATTCAAAACTGATTGG
>DASPUA010000090.1:0-6784 GCA_035623135.1 Thermodesulfovibrionales bacterium
ACGAGATATGCCGTTAGGCCCATTGGTGAGGGAATCCCAATTGTTCAGTATCAGACGGACGATCTCCCCAAACCCCAGACTCACAATCGCAAGATAGTCCCCCTTTAATCTCAGGGCAGGGACAGAAAGCACAAAGCCAGAAAAGGTGGTCAGACCTATGCAGAGCGGCACCGATGCCCAGAAGCCCAGCCCCATCTTTGCATAGAGCAAGGCATAGGTATACGCGCCGATTGCATAAAAAGCCACATACCCGAGATTGAGGAGACCGCTAAAGCCCACAACCACGTTCAACCCGATGGCGAGGATGGCATAGATGCCTGTGAGAATTGATATGTCAAGGATATAATTTTCCAAAACGAATGGCAATCCCGTAAGGATGAGGAGAGCACAATAGCGTGAGCATCTCAGTCGGGAGAGTGCGATACCCAGTGTGTACAGCTTCTTTCCAAAAGGCTGGATGGTTGAGAGCACTGACCGAAGCGGAGTCCCAAGGTATCTGAACAAGATGAAGGAGCATAAGAGGATGACAAAGAGAATGAGAGAGGCCTGTAATCCCCTGAAGGGAAGAAAGAGGAGGGAAAACCAGAAGGCGACCAGGAGGGGTCTCAGCATAGTCTCATACCTTCTCCTCTGTTGTTTTCCCAAAGATTCCCGAGGGCTTAACAAGGAGTACCACGATGAGAACCAGGAACGCATATGCGTCCTTGTATTCACTGGAGATATAGCTTGCCCCCATACTTTCTACAAAACCGAGGAATATTCCTCCAAACATGGCCCCAGGGATGCTTCCGATCCCGCCCAGCACCGCAGCGGTAAATGCCTTTATACCAGCAATGTATCCAATGGAATAATTCACGAGGCCATAATACAGTGCAATCATGATCCCTGCGATGGCTGCAAGACCTGAGCCGATAATAAAGGTCAATGAGATTATCGAGTCAATATTGATGCCCAGGAGCGAGGCCATTACTTTGTCCTGTGCCACTGCACGCATGGCCTTTCCCATCTTCGTTTTTGTGATAAAAAGGTGCAGCGACACCATAAGGACCAGTGAGACGAGTATAATCGCTGTCTGGAGATGGGTGATCCTTGCGTTAAAGAGGGTAAACCCTGAGGCACCAAAGAGATGGGGAAAGACCTTATCCGTTGCCCCCTGAGTGAGCATCACATAGTTCTGAAGGAATATGGATACGCCGATGGCGCTGATGAGGGGGCTGAGGCGTGGCGCGTTTCTGAGCGGCCGGTACGCAATCCTCTCTATGGTAAACCCGTACGCGGAGCAGAATATCATCGATATCGCAAACGTGAGCAGCAGGGACAATGGAAGACTGTATGAGGTAAGACCCACACCAGTAAAAAAACCAAAAAAAATGATGCCGAGGTAGGCGCCCAGCATATAAATCTCACCATGAGCGAAATTGATGAGTTCAAGGATTCCGTACACCATCGTATAGCCAAGGGCGATCAGGGCATAGACCCCTCCCACCGTCAGACCATTTATGAGCTGCTGAAAAAACATGGCGGAACGCTGAATTACCCTTCAGCAGAGAAGACTATCACTACAGTGGCGAGACTGTGGTTACGGCCTCCAGTATTCAATGAATGTTCCGTCCTTTGTAATCCAGACCACATAGGGGGAAACGGTCACGTCCCCCTTATCATCAAACCGTATCTTTCCCAGTGCACCCGAGAATTCCATGGAGTGAAGTTTATCCGTCACTGCCTTGCCCCCGCTGCTCCCTGCCTCCATCACCGCGGTAAGGAGGATATTTGCTGCATCATAGGCATATACCGAATATGGGCCGATCTCCCCGTACTTCTTCTCATAATTTTCCACAAACGACTTTGCCGTAGGGATTCTTTTTGTGTCAGGACTGAAGGTGAGATAGGTTCCTTCCGCAGCCTTAACCCCTGCAATCTCCACAAACTTCTGGTCTATGGTACCGTCGCCGCTCATAAAAGGAAACGCGATACCCAACTCCCTCGCCTGTTTTACCAGCAGGCCTGCTTCAGGGTAGATACCTCCGAAATAGATGAGTTGGGGGTTCTTCTCCTTTACAGAGGTGAGGACCGTCTTAAAATCCTTGTCCCCCTGGATGATCCCTCCGTAATAAACAACCTCCACCTTTCCATTCACAAACTTTTTGAATTCATCAGCAAGTCCCTGACCATAGGTAGTCTTATCATGAATGACAGCGATCCTTTTGAGGTTCAGCTTGTTTATTACAAATTCAGCGCCCACTTTCCCCTGCTGGTCGTCCCTCCCGCATACCCGGAATACACCCCTGTATCCTTTTTCGGTGAGTTGAGGATTAGTGGAACCAGGAGAAATCATGGGGACCCCCCCACGATTATACACATCTGATGAAGGGATGGAACAACTGGAATTAAAATGACCAACGACGCCTGCCACCCGCTGATTTACCAGTTTGTTCGCCACAGAGACCGCTTGCTTAGGGTCGTGCTGGTCATCCGCTACCACCACTTCGATCTTCTTGCCCAGAACGCCACCTTTGGCATTCCATTCCTCAACTGCGAGGGTCACCCCATTTCTCAGGTCGGTACCTATCTTCGCCTGATCTCCTGTCATAGGGGCAGCAAGACCAATCTTGATACCTTCCCCTTTCTTCTGGCACCCTCCCGCAACAACAAGCATTATCGTGAGTGTTGCGCATACCTCCAGTAACTTCTTGATCATCTCGTCCCCCCTTAAAGGAAAACCACTACTGCAATTTGTATCTCTTCACCTCGCGCGTGAAAGGAAAGAGAGACCTGCGTACTACTCCGGCATCAACCAAGTGAGGAAAATAGTTCGCGTACCTTTTCTACAAGGTTCAGCGGCGTAGTGGTTGTCTTTGAGAGACACTCACTCGCTCCAAGGGCCGTAGCCCTATGAATATCGACCGGGATAGTCCTCGCAGAAAGAATGATCACGGGAATATCTTTGAGCTCAGTGTCCTGCTGCATAAGCTGCAGTATCTTAAAGCCATCCATACCCTCCATCCAGAGGTCCATAATCACCAGATCAGGGCTCAAATCCTGCAGATGCTTCAATGTCTCAATCCCGTTGGTAGCCTCAATGACGATATACCCCTCCAAAGAGAGCTTGCTCCTGAATGAAGCCCTTGACTGGGCATCATCATCCATCAGAAGGACTTTCTTCTCTGCCTTCTTCGCCGCAATCTCCTTCATGTGGTTGACATATCTCCTGATGAGAAGGATCTGGTCACCGGTCAGATCAATGAATTTCACCCCCATCCCGATACCTGGCTGGGAGTGCTGTACAATAGCCTTCACCTTAATAGGCATCTCATGAATCTTGAACGCCATATTAAGAACAGTTCCGGAGGGAAGGTCTGACTCCGTGACAATGTACATTCCATCCTCACTGATGTCCAAGGCATTTGCATGGATAGTCCCGTTGACCACAATATTCTCTTCCCATATAAGCACCCTTTTCTTCTCCCTGCTGTCACTTCCTCCCGATATATTATCCATCTCTGAGAATCCTCATGAACGACCGCACATTTTCTGATATATCACCCTTGAGTACCGCAGACGCCACCGCAACCGCATCGGCTCCTGCTTCCATCACGAGGGAAAGGTTTTCAGCAGATATTCCTCCGATGGCCACCACAGGAATCCTTACCGCTCTCCTTATTACGCTTACCATCTCCAATCCCTTTGCTTCACCTGCATCTTTAGTGGTCGTAAAAAACACAGGACCGAAGCCGACATAATCAGCACCGTCGTGCTCGGCATCCGCTGCCTGGGTGAGAGAATGGGTTGATATCCCTATGATCCTGTCGCCCAATATCCTGCGGGCTTCTTTCAGCGGCAGGTCATCCTGCCCCAAGTGCACTCCGTCAGCTTCCACCGCAAGGGCAATATCCACATGATCATTCACCACCAGTGTGGCACCGTACTCAGCAGTAAGCCTTCTCAATCTTTTTGCCTCATGGTAAATTTCCCTTCGCGTCTTTTCTTTTTCCCTGTATTGAATCCATCCTACCCCTGTTTCCAGGGCAATTCTTGCCATTTCCTCGCATGTCAATCCGCAGAGCTTTCTATCAGTAACAAGACATACTCCGCCAAGAAAAGGGGACACTTCTTTTAGGCCACTACGCCTTTTCATTTCGAGATTCCTCGGGTTGAGAAATCCTCTCTGCAAAGCCTGTATCGAATTCGCCGTTCACAAAATCCTGGTTACTGAATACCTTTCTATGAAAAGGGATGGTGGTCTTTATCCCTTCAATGACGAACTCATTCAGTGCGCGCTTCATTTTTTCTATGGCGTCCTTCCTTGTTTTGTCATGCACGATGAGTTTTGCGATGAGAGAATCGTAATGAGAAGGCACGACCCAGCCGCTGTATGCCGCAGTGTCCACTCTCACTCCGGGCCCGCCCGGCTGATAAAAAAAAGTGATTTTCCCCGGACAGGGAATAAATCTGTCAGGGTCTTCCGCATTTATCCTGCATTCAATGGCATGTCCCGATGGCTTTATAGCGCTCTGCTTGTATTCAAGGGGAAAACCTGATGCGAGTTTTATCTGTTCTTTGATGATATCTATCCCTGTAACCGCCTCGGTCACGGGATGTTCAACCTGCACCCTGGTATTCACCTCCATAAAATAGATATCGCCGGCTGCGTCAACAATGAATTCGATGGTGCCCACATTCTTGTATTTGAGGACCTTTGCCGCCTTTATGCCAAACTCGCCGATCTTCCTCCTAAACTTGTCAGTGGAGATCGGTGAAGGGGCCTCCTCGATAAGCTTCTGATGCCTCCTTTGTATGGAGCAGTCACGTTCCCCCAGATGAATCACGTTCCCTTTGTCATCTGCCATTATCTGAACCTCAATGTGCCTCATGTCAGGAATTAACTTTTCCATGTAGAGCTCGCTGTTTCCAAAGGCAGTGAGGGACTCTCTCTGCGCAACATAAAATGCGTGTTCCAGTTCCTTCTCCTCATTGACTACCCTCATCCCCTTCCCTCCACCTCCTGCAGAGGCCTTCAGAATCACCGGGAATCCTATCTTTTTCGCCACCTTAAGGACCATCTCCTCGGAGAGCACCGGCCCGTCACTTCCCGGCACCACCGGTACGCCTCTCCGTCTCATAATCTGCCTTGCCTTCGCCTTGTCGCCCCCCAGGCGAATGTTCTCGGCAGAAGGCCCGATGAAGGTGATTCCCGAGGTCGCGCATGCCTCGGCAAAATGGTAATTCTCGGAGAGGAACCCATATCCCGGATGCACCGCCTCTGAATCTGTAATCTCGGCAGCACTGAGGATTCCAGGGATATTGAGATAACTCTGTGAGGAGTTGGCAGGGCCAATACACACCGCCTCATCAGCGAGTCTCACGTGCATCGAATCTTTTTCTATCTCCGAATACACCGCCACGGTCTTCACCCCGAGCTCTCTACAGGCCCGTATAACCCGAACTGCAATCTCACCCCGGTTTGCGATGAGGACCTTCTTGAAGATTTTCATGCGAGCGGCTCAACGAGAAAGAGGGGCTCCCCGTATTCGACGGGCTGACCATTTTCGACCAGTGCCCTCACTATCACTCCGTCCACCTCACTCTCGATCTCGTTCATAAGCTTCATGGCTTCAATGATACAGATTACCTGGCCCTTTCTCACCTTTGCTCCTGCATCCACAAAAGGAGGGGCATCAGGAGATGGCGCCCGGTAGAATGTGCCCACTATGGGACAGGTAATAGTAATAAGCCTTTGGATATCTTCCTCGGCCTCACTCGTTTTTTCGATGGTGGTCAGTGAAGGTTTCGAATGCATTTCAAGGGAAGATAACATTATCTGCCTCCTTATCTTCACTTTTGTCCCGTCTTTCTCCACCTGGAGTTCTGTGATGTCCGTATCCTTCAGAAAAGAGATAAGCTCCTTCAGATCATCCAGTTCCATTATTTTACCCTCTCAATATATTCTGACGCCCTGGTGTCTATTCGTATCATATCTCCCGTATTTATATGAAAAGGGACCCTCACCACGGCACCAGTCTCCAGGGTTGCGGGCTTGGACCCCCCGGAAGCGGTATCACCCTTAAACCCAGGATCTGTCTGTGCCACCATGAGTTCCACAAAGGTAGGAATCTCCACCGTGAGGGGCTCCCCCCTATAGTTGAGAATCTTTACCACCATGTTCTCCTTAAGGAACTTCTTTGTATCCCCCAGTTGGGAGGTGCTGAGGGGTATCTGTTCAAAGGTCTCGGTATCCATAAAATAATGGTGATCTCCCTCTGCATAGAGGTACTGCATTGACCGTTCATCAAGGTGGGGTGATTCGAACTTCTCGCCCGAACGGAAGGTATCTTCCAGGACACTCCCAGTCCTGAAGCTTTTTAATTTTGTCCTTACAATGGCCCCCCCTCTTCCCATCTTCACATGTTGAAAATCGATAATCTCAAAGGGTTCCCCTTTGTATTCTATCTTCGCACCCTTCCTGAAATCATTTGTTGATATCACCGCACCCTCCTCTGCCCTCCAAAATCTAAAGTATCTCCAGTTCCCTCGGCAAACGTGTCAGCACTTCGGGCACCTTTGGTTTCACAAGCACCATGTCCTCTATCCTCACACCTCCGAGCCCTGGTACATATATGCCAGGCTCCACGGTAAAAATCATATTCTCTTTTATGATATCACCTCGTGTCCATGTGATTCTGGGCGATTCATGGACCTCGAGACCCACTCCGTGACCCGTCCCATGACCAAAGTATTTATCATAGCCCGCACTTCTTATTACATCCCTTGCTCCCTCGTCAATACT
>DASPUA010000091.1:0-5358 GCA_035623135.1 Thermodesulfovibrionales bacterium
CCGTCACGCTCAGAGAGAGGAACACCTAATTTCTCAAAAGGAAAGTGTTCTAATATTTTTTGTGCTCTTTCTGGCGTCACCGGATAAGGCTCTTTCTTGTTTTTTTCCATGTGTCAGTTACTCCTTTCCTTTTCCATATGGTGTTTATCCCCTTTAGGTTCAGGGTGACGCCTGGCTACCGCCTCAACCGATAATTTAATCGCATATTTCTCATCTCGTCAGTTGAACTATACCCCGTTTAAGCAGGGCTTTCAAGTCCGCAAGATAGGAACATACAAACCTATACAGTACAGAGGGGCTTGGTTATCTAGGCCCCTTCTTGTTGAGTCCACCGTCGAGTCGAGAGGTATCGGCATCCCAAACAAATGAGGATTGCCGCTAATATTCTTCAGTAGTTGGGATTCAGGAATCGAGAAAACGAATAAAAGGGGCTTGGATAAAAAAAGAGCATTTTCCCTTGTTGATTTACGGTGGTAATAGATGGTCGCCAGATGGTCATGATTGGCAGGGCTAGAGCGCATCGAAGTTCCGGATAAAAGACACCGTTATTTCTCTCTTTGACTATTTATGCAAGGGCATGCTAAAATAGCATTAGAGTTTTGGAAGTTTTTGCTGTTTATGAGGCCACAAAGACTTTTGACTTTGTGGCTTTTTTTGTTGGCACCTTCTGAGATTTGAGTCTACAGAATAGGAGGTAAAGGAAATGAAACAAGGAACCGTAAAATGGTTTAACGACAGCAAAGGTTTTGGCTTTATTACAAATGAAGACGGAAGCGATGCGTTTGTTCACCACTCGTCCATCCAGGGTAATGGCTTCAAAAGTCTTGCCGAGGGTGACAAGGTGACCTTTGACGTTGAAAAGGGTCCAAAAGGCCCCAAAGCGATCAACGTAGTCAAGCTGTAAATCACAGAGGAAGGCTCCTTTCCGTGGAAGGGAGCCTTTCGAATTCTCACTCTGTCCGCCTGGAAAGGAGTTACTGAAATGACCAAAGGAAAAGTGAAATGGTTCAACGAGTCTAAGGGCTTTGGCTTTATAGCGAGAGACGACGGTTCCGATGTCTTTGTCCACCACGCCTCAATCCAAGGCAATGGATCTCAATCCCTTGCTGAAGGCGACATGGTGAGCTTTGAGGTCGAGAAGGGCCCCAAGGGTCCAAAGGCAATCAACGTCGTCAAACTTTAAGCCACCTGAGGCTTCTCTATTCCGCAGAGAGTCTTCATTTGAAAGGTAAAAAGATGAACTACCGTGAAAAGAGTGATGCAAGGATTGAGAGGACCCGTCTCAGGATTGAGGCAGGCCTTATTTCGAAACGCTTCCCGGAAGTCTCAAGCATCGTAGTGGACATGAGACACACCAGGAAAGGAATGATGGCGCATCCTTTATTGAGGACGCTCAATTTTTCAGCCGACAGCCATGCATATTTTCATGTTGAATGTCTGAACAAGGATTGCAAAGATTGTATGGAGGGGTTTGATTTGGACATGGTCATTGCATCGATGGTGAGAAGACATGCATTATCGAGAGAGGGAGAGTTGGATTGTAAGGGAGATGGTCTCACTTCAGGTCATGTGCACATTGCCTATAAAGTTACGATCCAATATGTCGGGAAATAAGACGACTTGCAAGTATCAGGCGATAGTAGGATCAATATCCATCCGTCTCTATATGTGCAGGTTAAAATATGCGTCTTTTCGAGGTAACATAACACTCTTTGACTTGACTCCATCCATGCATGTTCCAGGAAGAAGATGCAACTTGTTTGCAAGGCATTTGTGTGCCAATTTAGAGCCGCTTTCAAAGCTTTGCAGTAACGCAATAGTAACGCAAAATCGTAGTCTTTATAACTTATTGAAATAAAATAATAAAAATACCATCATCCCTCGCAAACCCTTGATTTTGCTTGATAGAGATAAGTTACTGAATTTAAAAGAATAACTCAATTTGACGGCTTATAGTACATAAGCTGGCGTGCGTAGGGTGAAAGCGCATCAATAATCCCTTCCATCTCTTCCTTGCTCATCGCCTTGAATGCACGTGCGAATTCCACGTTTTCCTCCAGCTGTCTGATATTGTCACAGCCTATCACCGCGGTCGACAGAGGGTGCGACAGCGCGAACCGATAAAAAGGTTCCAGTGTTTTATGTCCCGGTATCTTTTGCGCAAGACCCCTGAAATAGACCTTCATGCCGACAATTCCCATGCCCTTGCGCTGGGCAACAGGGATTACCTCATCAATAAAGTTCTTGTATACCGGCTCTGCCGGATTTACCGGTATAAGCACTGTGTCAAAATCAAAGTCCTGGATGCACCTCTTTACGATTGAAGGGTCATGATGGCCTGTAACGCCGATAAACCTCGCAAGACCTTTTTCCTTTGCATCTGAAAATGCCTCCAGGGCACCATGAGGTCCGAAGACCTCTTTTATGTCTTCCTTTGTCCTCATGTCATGAATCTGCCACAGGTCAAGATGGTCGGTCATCATCAGTTTCAATGTTTCCAGAAGATGATTGAATGCGCCCTGCTTGTCTCTTGCATGGGATTTGCTTGCAAGGAAAATCTCCTTTCTTCTGTCCTTAAGAGATCTTCCATAGTACGATTCACTCCCTGAATATGCTCTCGCTGATTCGAAATAGTTCACTCCCAGGTCTATCGCCGCATTAATCAATTGGGAGGCTTCTTTCTCATGGCCATAGGTCCTGAGAATTCCTTCCCCTCCGAGGCCCAATATGGTAACTCCAATCCCAGTGTTGCCCAGTATTCTTTTGGGAATTTCCACACTGAAATTATATCAGACATTCCTCCAGCGGGTTATTCTTGGCATTCTTTATGGAAAATCACTAATGCTCAGACAATTGAGGCATTTGATGTGATGGGCAGGAGAACTCTGCTATTCCTTACAGTGAATGAAGAAATTCGCTCAGCCTTGATCTGTCATCTTTGGGCATATCAAGAAACTCAACCCCGATATCATAATGCTTCGATTTTCTCCCCGGGATTTCGATGCATGAGGCTATTCTTCCGTAAAACTTTAATGGGGTGTTTTCATTGGGGAGGAAAAGCGCCATGGGTGCCCTCATTTCGAGCTTAACTCCGTTATATCCTTCCATGAGCATTCCGCCAAGGCTGATCTTCTTTACCGGTGAAGTCTTGCGATAATAGAGCACAGCGCGCTCAGTTGTCTTGACCCTGAACCTCAATGCGGTTGGGGGATATTTATCGCTCACTTTCTCTCCGTCAGGGATACCGAACGTTCTCATAAAATCTTTGAGTTTCACCAAGTTGTCAGAAGAAACATTCTTAAATGTAACCCCTGCCCTGTAGACCGGAACAGCTTCTTCTTTCACATTCTTCACGCTCCCGCATAATATTACCCAAACCACAACACCCTGGAGGGTAAACCCTGTTGCCTTATTGTGGAGCCTGAGGAGATGTTGGTCACCCAATGTCAGACTTTTTTTTGTCACAATGCAGGCCCCTGTCACGCTTACATCCAGAAGTTCAATATCTGTGGCAAAGAGCGTTTTGGCATGAAGAGCAATATCTTCAACCGCAAACCGTTCGTACCGTCTTTTTCCTGTATTCATGAGCAAATTTTCTCTGTGTTTTGATTTGTCGGGATTTTTTTAGTTTATCACACTCAGCAGTAAATACAAAATTTCTGAGGAAGGACTCATGACTTTTTATGACTTTTCATTGACAGACTTTTTTGCCTCTGTTAAGGTATAGTCTGTTGAAGGAGAAGGGTCCTGCATATCTCAGTTTGCCTATCAAGTGAATGAGATCAAGTTCTTAAAAAGGAAAACAAGGTCTGTGCAGTCTGAACAATGGATTTTCGGCCTAAACGCTGTCCTAGAGGCCCTAAGATCCGGTAGGAAGATAACAACAGTATATGTCTCATCAGGCAGGCATGAAAGAATGTCGGAAATAAGTAAAGCGGCAGAGACGAGAGGGGTCCCGGTGGAGTTTCCCGATGCAGCTTTTTTTGATTCCCGGTTCCCCAAGGGTCATCAGGGGGTGGCTGCAAGGGCCGCTCAGAGGGCCTACATAAGCATGGATGATCTCATCGCCATTCCTTCAAAAAAGAAGGAAATTCCTTTGTTTATCCTTTTGGACTCCATAGAGGATCCGAGAAATTTCGGGGCGATTCTCAGGACTGCTGATGCGGCTGGTGTTCATGGGGTTGTGATCCAGTCCCACAGATCGGTGACCCTTGGCCCCGAGGTAGCAAAAACTTCGGCAGGTGCAGTTGAGTATGTTCCTGTATCGATGGTTGCCAACATAAAACACGCAATGAGAGAGATGAAGGAAAGAGGAATTATGATTATGGGCGCAGAATCAGGGGCGCACGCTCCAATATGGGACGTGGACCTGACCAAGCCTCTTGCGGTGGTTATGGGGTCAGAGGGCAAAGGGATAAGACGAACGGTAAAAGAGAATTGTGATTTTGTGGGGAGCATCCCGATGAGGGGGAAAATAAATTCCCTTAATGTCTCTGTTGCCGCGGGGATATTCCTCTTTGAGGTTGTACGGCAAAGGTATGGTAAGTTTTCTGGTACGAGCCACTGGCAGAGATAATAATAGGGTGGTTATGATTTTGCTTGAAAATTTCTAGTTGACTATTATATAGTTAATCTTTTAAATTAATTGGTTAAGGATTGAGGGGTGGACTGTTGCCTCTTGAAGCCACCGTAGCTCAGCTGGCAGAGCAGCTGATTTGTAATCAGCGGGTCGGGGGTTCAATTCCCTTCGGTGGCTCCAAGGAGAGGTTCCCGAGTGGCCAAAGGGGACGGGCTGTAAACCCGTTGGCTCTGCCTTCGGAGGTTCGAATCCTCCCCTCTCCACTTTTTGGAGCGCTGATAGCTCAGGGTGCATTGCCGGAGACTATGAGCCATGAAGGATGAATCAGGGAAAGCGGGAGTAGCTCAGTGGTAGAGCGTCAGCCTTCCAAGCTGAGGGTCGCGGGTTCGAATCCCGTTTCCCGCTCCAGACTTTAAAAGTGAAGGTAAGGCGTGAAGGATTTTGGAAACCGCTCACTCCTTACGGTTCATGCTTTGCGCGGTTGCCCATGTAGCTCAGTCGGCAGAGCACATCCTTGGTAAGGATGAGGTCACCGGTTCAATTCCGGTCATGGGCTCCACGGATTGCGGTGAATATGTCATAGAAAATATATATTGTGATGATGAATGGGGAAGCGAATAACTCACTCGCGATAAATTAGGAGGAAATATGGCAAAGGCGAAATTTGAGAGGGTAAAGCCTCACGTAAATGTAGGGACGATAGGGCATGTAGACCATGGGAAGACGACGTTGACGGCGGCGATCACGAAGGTATTGGCGATCAAGGGGCAGGCGCAGTA
>DASPUA010000092.1:0-3760 GCA_035623135.1 Thermodesulfovibrionales bacterium
CGTACGGGGGGCTTCCTCTCTGAGTAAACAATAACCCTCAGGAAGAATGAGGCAAGGATGCGGTTAAGACTAAGGGATTAAGAGATACCTTGTTCAAAAGAGTAGTGTTGGAAATGCAAAGAGCCATCCTATCTGAGTATCCTGCTTGATTCTCTCTACACTCATTTTGGAGTTAGATGTTAGATCAAAAATCGGCGTTGCCGCTGCTCGTCATTAAAGGGAAAAAAATAAATCTTCCTATTATCCAGGGCGGGATGGGAGTGGGGGTTTCACTGCACCCCCTTGCCCGCGCTGTTGCGAGAGAGGGGGGCGTGGGTATTGTATCCAGCGCCTGTCTCGATCGGCTCGTCTCGAAAAGGAATGGCAAAAAGGTGAACACCTATGACGCTGCGTACGAGGAGGTCTCACTTGCCAGGAGTTCGGGTGGTTTTGCAGGAATTAACATTATGCTGGCGCTCGGCAGCACTTATGAAGAATCGGTGAAGGGCGCCCTCGATGCCGGTGCGGATATGATCATCTCTGGGGCGGGATTGCCGCTCAATCTCCCGGCAATACAGGTTCCGCGCGATACTGCACTCATCCCCATTGTATCATCCGCGAGGGCACTTGACCTTATATGCAGAAAATGGGAAAGGCTCAAGTACAGGCCTGATGCGGTTGTGCTGGAGGGCCCTCTCGCAGGGGGCCATCTTGGCTTTAAGCCCGATGAGATAACTCTGGAGTCCAATACACTCGAAAACCTCCTTCCCCCTGTGAAGGACACGGCAAGGAAATACGGCGACTTCCCCGTTATTGTGGCAGGGGGAATTTTCACCCATGACGATATCCTCCGGTTCCTGAAAATGGGAGCTGATGGGGTCCAGATGGGTACGAGGTTTCTTGCTACAGAGGAGAGCAGCGCGACACCGGAATACAAGCAGGCGGTGCTGAATGCAAAAGAGGAGGATATCATTGTGGCCATTAAACCCGCCTCTCCGTGCGGACTTCCTTTCAGGGTAATCAGGCAGTGCCTGTCTTTTGTCAGGGAGAGGAAGCCGAAGTGCGATAAGGGATACGTGCTTCTTAGGGATAAGGAAGGCAAATATAGTATCTGCGCCGCAAAGGAGAGTAATGAGACGAGCTTCTGCATCTGCAACGGGCTTTTAAGTTCTGCAGGATATAATTCTGATGTGGAAAAGCCGCTCTATACTGTGGGCACCAACGCCTGCAGGGTTGACAAAATAGTTTCTGTAAAGACCCTGATGGATGAGCTTGCAGGCAGGGTTGCAGTGCCTGCGCTTTAGCGGTCAGCCGTTCCACTAGTTCTAACCAGCAAGTTTCTTTTTCAGAATCTCGTTTACCATCTGGGGATTTGCCTTTCCCCTTGTCGACTTCATCACCTGACCCACGAAAAAACTCATGAGCTTTTCGTCTCCTCCCCTGAACCTCTCAACTTCTTTGGGGCTTTTTGCCATGATTTCATCAATGGCTTTTTCAATGGCGCCTGAATCGCTTATCTGGACAAGACCCTTTTCTTTGACGATTGCCTCTGCATTTTTGCCGGTTTTGTACATTTCTTCAAAGACTGTCTTTGCAATCTTTCCGCTGATCGTTCCGTTGTCGATCAGCCTTAACATCTCTGCAAGCTGGACCGGTCTTAACGGACAAGTCTCTATTGAGGAGTTCTCTTCGTTCAGGAATCTTGCCAGCTCTCCCGTCATCCAGTTGGAGACGGTCTTGGGTTGCCCACCCTCTCTTACCGCCTCTTCAAACCATTCAGCAGTTGATTTTTCAGCAACTAACATATCAGCATCATATTCAGGGAGACCATATTCAGCAATAAAACGCTCTCTTTTCTTATCCGGTAGTTCAGGCAGGGATGCCCTGATCTCATCGACCCATTTGTTCGTGGGCATCACAGGCACCAGATCAGGTTCAGGGAAATACCGGTAGTCATGTGCCTCCTCCTTGCCGCGCATGGATTCGGTTATCCCTCTCGATGAATCCCACAGTCTCGTCTCCTGGATAACCTTTTCCCCCTCTTCCAAAAGACGAATCTGGCGTTTTATCTCGTATTCCACCGCCTTTTCCACAAACTTGAATGAATTGATATTCTTCACCTCGGTCCTTGTGCCGAATTCTCTCTGGCCCACAGGCCGCACAGAGACATTGGCGTCACACCGGAGGGATCCCTGCTCCATGTTCCCATCACAGACACCAAGGTAGCGCAGGATGGCCCGCAGCTTTTTCATATATTCCGATGCCTCTCTCGGTGTTCTCATGTCAGGCTCAGAGACAATCTCCATGAGGGGAACCCCCGTCCTGTTCAGATCCACAAAGCTGAAATTGCCGCCCTCTTCATGGATATTCTTCCCGGCGTCCTCCTCCATGTGAACTCGGGTATCCCGATCCTCCGCGTTTCCCCTTCAACGAGAATCTCAAGAAAACCGTGCTCGCATATAGGAAGCTCATACTGACTTATCTGGTACCCTTTAGGCAGGTCGGGATAAAAATAGTTTTTCCTTGCAAACCTGCTGTAGGGGGAGATCCTGCAGTTCATGGCAAGCCCTGTCTTGATCGCGAACTCGAGCGCCTTACGGTTCAGCACAGGGAGAACTCCGGGCATGCCTATGCACACAGGGCATGTCTGGGTGTTCGGTTCGGAGCCAAATCTTGTGGAGCACCCGCAGAATATCTTTGATTCCGTGAGCATCTGCGCATGTACTTCCAATCCGATCACTGCCTCGTACTGCATCTCTTTGGTCCTTTCCTAAATCCTCGGCTTCTTTTTATGCCATCCGGTAGCCTGCTCATAGGCATATGCCACCCTGAGAATGGTCTCTTCGTCAAAATGCCTTCCGATGAGTTGCATCCCTATGGGAAGGTTATTGCGTGCAAGGCCACAGGGGATAGAGATGCCGGGGACTCCAGCGAGGTTCACCGAAATCGTAAATATGTCAGAAAGATACATCTGCAAAGGATCGTCTGCCTTTTCTCCCACCTTAAAGGCTGGCGTAGGAGCTGTGGGGGTCACCAGGACCTCCACCCTTCTGAACGCCTCCTCGAAGTCCCTCTTTATCAATGTTCTCACCTGCTGCGCCTTTTTGTAATAGGCGTCGTAGTAACCTGACGAGAGGGCATAGGTCCCGAGCATGATCCTCCTCTTCACCTCTGGGCCAAAGCCTTTGGCCCTTGTATTCTTGTACATATCGAGCAGGTCTTTCCCTGTTTGCCTGAAGCCGTACTTGACTCCATCATAGCGCGCAAGGTTGGAAGAGGCCTCTGAAGTTGCCAGGAGGTAATAGGTCGCAACCGCATAATCGGTATGCGGCAGGGAGACTTCAACAAGCACGCCGCCAAGAGATTCAAGCTGTTTGATTGCTTCACTGACAGACCTGTCCACTTCCTCGTTCATTCCCTTGATAAAATACTCTTTGGGGATACCTATCCTCAGGCCTTTGATGTCGTGACCGAGGGCAGCAGTGAAATCCGGTATGTCAACAGGCGCTGAGGTGGAATCACACGGATCGTGACCCGCGATCACATTCATCAGGAGCGCCGCATCGTTCACATTTTTGGTTATGGGACCAATCTGGTCAAGTGAGGACGCGAAGGCAACAAGCCCGTATCGGGAAATCCTCCCGTAAGTTGGCTTTAGGCCCACCACCCCGCAAAGGGAAGCAGGCTGACGTATAGAGCCCCCTGTGTCGGAGCCCAATGCTGCAATGCACTCATCTGCCGCCACTGCTGCGGTTGAGCCGCCGCTGCTCCCTCCCGGGAT
>DASPUA010000093.1:0-7590 GCA_035623135.1 Thermodesulfovibrionales bacterium
AGCACCTTATCAGAAGTGCGTTTCGAAATAAAGGATAACTCAGCCGGGGGTAAGGGCATCCTCATCGAAGAAACTGCTGTCCAGGTGAGAGGCGGAATCGCGTCATCAAGAGTCATATTTGGTTTAGAGCAAGATGCCGGAGTGAGAGCCGGCCACTATGCGATAACTATTATTGCGAGAGATGCTGCCAGCGGGAAAATGATCCGGGAAGGTAAGATACCGTTTGACATTGATATGCTTGACCTTATCTGGAAATGCTCGTGTTAAACCGCCTCACAATACGAGATAGTTTTATGGTGAAATACCTTTATTATCCGAAGTTGTCAGAAATGAACCCGGTCGTAAGCCTATGGATATTCACTTTGAAGAGTCCGCTCTCTATAAGAAGAGCACGGTAAAGAAGCGCGTTAAAAAAAATAATAACGATTCCTATTTAGCAATGCAAGGGGAACAATAACCCTGCCTTGCAGGGTCCGAATTACGTGCTATGCTTTATTTAAGTACACCGTAAGAAAGGAGTAAAACAACAAAAAACAGTTGATGGGTTGCTGGAATATCTGTCTTATTGAAAAATAGACTAGTCCGCGAACGGTCAATTGAACGGTTCAACAATTCACACACAGAAAGGAGAACAAAGATGAGTGAAGACAGCAAGAGCCCGGAAGCGGGCGGTGCTCCCAAACACATCGCAGGCGTCGGCAGGACGAACCGCGACTGGTGGCCGAACCAGCTGCGGCTGGAGCTGCTGCACCAGCATTCCTCAAAGTCCGACCCGATGAGCAAAGGTTTCGACTACGCGAAGGAATTCAAGAGCCTCGATTACAAGGCGCTCAAGAAGGACCTAGTCAAGCTGATGACCGAATCACAGGACTGGTGGCCGGCGGATTTCGGCCACTACGGGCCGCAATTCATCCGCATGGCCTGGCACGCCGCCGGGACCTACCGCATCACCGACGGCCGGGGCGGCGGCGGCAGGGGCCAGCAGCGGTTCGCCCCCCTCAACAGCTGGCCCGACAACGTCAACATCGACAAGTCGCGCCGGCTGCTCTGGCCGATCAAGCAGAAGTACGGTAGAAAGATCTCCTGGGCCGACCTGATCATCCTAGCCGGCAACGTCGCGCTGGAGTCGATGGGCTTCAGGACCTTCGGCTTCGGGGGGGGCCGTGCAGATGTCTGGGAGCCGGACGAGGACGTGAACTGGGGAGCCGAGATCGCCTGGCTGGGCGTGGACAAGCGCTTCCACGGCAACCGCAACCTGGATCAGCCGTTCGGCGCCACCCATATGGGCCTGATCTACGTCAACCCGGAGGGCCCGGACGCGAGCGGCGACTACATGGCCGCCGCCAAGGACATCCGTGCCACTTTCGGTCGCATGGCGATGAACGATGAAGAGACCGTCGCCCTGATCGCCGGCGGCCACAGCTTCGGCAAGGCCCATGGCGCCGCCCCGGAATCGCACAAGGGCCCGGATCCGGAAGCCGCGCCGCTTGAAGCGCAGGGCCTGGGCTGGATGAGCGACTACGGCACGGGGCACGGCGCCGACGCGATTTCGAGCGGTATTGAAGTGACCTGGACCAAGACCCCGGCACTGTGGAGTAACAACTTTTTGGAGAACCTCTACAAGCACGAGTGGGAGCTGACGAAGTCGCCGGCCGGCGCCAAGCAGTGGGTGGCCAAGAACGCGCCGGAGATCATTCCCGATGCGCACATCCCGGGCAAGTTTCACAAGCCGACTATGCTCACCACCGACCTGACGCTGCGCTTCGATCCGGAATTCGGCAAGATATCGCGCCGGTTTCTCGAGGACCCGCAGGCCTTGGCCGATGCCTTCGCGCGCGCCTGGTTCAAGCTGACACACCGCGACATGGGCCCGCGCGCCCGCTACCTGGGACCGGAAGTGCCGAGGGAAGAGCTGATCTGGCAGGACCCAATCCCCAAGATCCACCACAAGCTGATAGGCGAGAAGGAGATCGCCGACCTCAAGAAGAAGATCCTCGCCTCGAAGCTGTCGGTGTCGCAGTTGGTGTCTACCGCCTGGGCGTCGGCATCCACCTTCCGCGGCTCCGACAAGCGCGGCGGCGCCAACGGAGCGCGCATCCGCCTTGCACCGATGAAAAACTGGAAGGTCAACCAGCCGGCGCAACTAGCGAAAGTGCTGAAGACGTTCGAGGGCATCCAGGCCGCCTTCAACAAGAAGGCGAAGGGCGGGAAGAGGGTTTCGCTTGCTGACCTGATCGTTTTGGGCGGTTGTGCCGGCGTCGAGCAAGCGGCGAAGAAGGCAGGCCACAACGTGACCGTTCCCTTCACGCCGGGACGCACGGATGCATCTCAGGAGCAAACCGACGTGAAGTCATTCGGTGTGCTCGAGCCGATAGCCGACGGCTTCCGCAACTACCTGCAGGGAGAGTTCACGGTCGCCGCCGAGCAGCTGCTGGTCGACAAGGCGCAGCTCCTGACGCTCACCGCGCCGGAGATGACGGTCCTCATCGGCGGCATGCGCATGCTGGGCACCAACGCCCGCGGTGCGAAGCACGGGGTCTTTACCTCGAAGCCGGAGACGCTCTCCAACGACTTCTTCGTGAATCTGCTCGACATGCGCACGGAGTGGAAGCCGGTCTCGGACGCGAAGGACGTGTTCGAGGGGCGCGACCGCAAGACGGGCAAAGTCAAGTGGACCGGCACGCGCGTGGACCTGGTGTTCGGCTCGAACTCGCAGCTGCGGGCGATCGCGGAGGTCTATGCCAGCACGGACGCGAAGGAGAAGTTTGTCAAAGACTTCGTCGCGGCCTGGAACAAGGTCATGAACCTGGACCGCTTCGATCTGATCGTGGCGTAAAGGTCTGCATGGGAATAAAACAGTCACTGCACCTGGGCTTAGACTCCCGGTATTCCCAGGCCGGTTTTTCCGGCCCGGGAATACCCATAAAAAACATCAAACGAGAGGAGGAGAGCATTATGTTGGAAGCTTCATTCGCTGTAGCAGTATGTGTGCTGTTGGTTGCCAGTTTTGTATATGCGGAGGAGGTAATCGTCAAGGTCAACTTGGTGAACGAACAGGGAGTTGGCAAAGACATCGGTACGGTGACGGCAGTCGACAGCAAATTCGGAATGATATTGACCCCGCAGCTGGGCGATCTGACGCCAGGTCTGCACGGGTTCCATGTGCATGACAAACCGGACTGCTCCCATGCCATGAAAGACGGGAAAGCGGTGGCGGCGTTTGCAGCAGGCGGCCATTATGACCCTGCCGGCACGGGAAAGCATGAAGGGCCATACGGTAACGGACATCTCGGTGATCTGCCTGCTCTTTATGTGGCTTCTGATGGAAAGGCCACCCTTCCTGTCCTTGCACCGCGCCTGAAGGTAGCAGACATCAAGGGAAGATCCCTTATGATCCATGCCGGAGGCGACAATTATTCTGACAGCCCTGCGCCCCTTGGGGGGGGAGGTGCCAGAGTGGCCTGCGGAGTGGTCAAGTAACAGCAAATGATGAAGGGTGCTCCCTCTCCTGGAAGGGGGGGAACACCCTTAACATGAAAGAGCATATCTATTCCTCTGCGATTGCCCGAGACAAATAGCGACGGATCAAAAGGAGGGAATGACATGAGAAAGATTGAATTTATCATACTCGCAGTGGCCATGGCGGAATCAATATGGGCGGAGCTGCCTATTTCCCCTTCGGCCTTGTCGAGAGGCCGAGAGCCGAGATTATGGCGGGAGATACGGGCCGCTACAAGATAACGCAGTCGAAATCGGATGAGTATGTCTTTAAGGCGCCTTCCCTAAGGAATATAGAGTTGACTCCACCTTATTTTCATTCAGGAAAGGTGTGGAGCCTCAAAGAGGCTGTCCAGGATATGGGATTCTGCCCAATTAGGCATCGCGCTTACGGGAGAAGAGGCGGATAAGATTGCCGGGTTCTTAAGAACAACTACCGGGACACAGCCGAAGGTCGAATATCCTATTCTGCCGGCTCCGACCGATCAAACGCCGAAACCAAAGCTTGATTGAACAGCCAATAAATCTATACGGGGACGGATCATGGCCAGATGAATCGATTGTTATTGGGCGATCGTGAGCAGGGATGGGTTGCCGCGCCTGCTTTTTTCTTAGGCTATGTTCAACTTGAAAGAGGGTTGTCTCATAAAAATTGGGGTGTAATAGAGTAAATTGAATGAGATTTGTAATTAAGGAATCATCCCTTTATTTTTTCCAGTGTCTCCACGAGAGATTCTATATGTTCTTTTGCATGTGCGGCAGTCACTGTTATCCTTAGCCTTGGCTCTTTTACCGTGGGCGGCCGTATGGCAGGCACGTAGAAGCCCTCTTCATACAGGCGCTGAGAGAGGTGAAGGGCATCCTCTATGCTTTTCATTTTCAGAGGGATGATGGGCGTTTCGCTTTCTCCTGTGTCATATCCCTTCCCTTTCAGGAGGGCAAATGCAAGGTTGCGGTTATCCCAGAGCCTCTGGAGCAGCTCAGGCGTGGTCTCCACGAGTTCGATGGCCTTTGAAGAGGCGGCGGCCACACATGATGGGAGGGCGGTGGAGAAGATAAGGCTTCGGGAAGTGTTGGTTATCCAGTCAATGACCTCTCTGGTGCCTGCCACAAATGCGCCATAGGATCCCAGGGCCTTTGAGAAAGTTCCCATCTGGATAATCCAGGGATCGGGTAAGATATCGAAGTGGGCGAGGGCTCCCTTGCCCTCGCCCATTACACCGGTGCCGTGAGCATCGTCAAGATAAAGGAGCGCCCCGTGTTTCAGGCACATCTCGCAGAGTCTGTAGAGGGGCGCAATATCTCCATCCATACTGAAGACCGTATCGGTCACGATGACATACCGATGTCCTGCGCTCAGGTGCGACGAGGTGATCAATTCCTCGAGGTGGGACACATCTCGATGGTGATACACAAGGGTCTCTGCACTGCTCAATCTGCACCCATCGATAATGCTCGCATGATTCTTTTCGTCGCTCAGGAGCAGGTCACCCTCTCCGGCCAGGACAGGGATTATCCCTGTATTGGCTGAATATCCGCTGCTCAGGACAAGGGCTGCTTCAGTACCCTTAAACCGGGCAACGCGTTCTTCAAGATTCCTATGCAGCATAGTTCCGCCTCCCAGGAGTCTTGAGGCACCACTGCCAAAGCCGAATGTGTCAACGGAATCCCTGGCAGAGTCTCTCACCTCAGGATGGTTCGCGAGACCAAGATAGTCATTGGAGGCAAAGTTGATAAGATCCCTGTCATCCATCCGTATCACCGGGCCCTGTGAGGATGCGCGGTCTCTTATGGTGCGGAAGAGATTGTGTAGTCTGAGCTCTTCAAGCCTCTCGTGGAACACGGACATATATTACCACAGCTCATTAAAATTGTTAATTCTCAATTAGGTTCCTTTTATAATTTGCAGGAACGGCTATTTTCAAGGGTTTCCGGCTTTTCTCTCAAGCCTTTTCCCCCATCAAAGAGTGAGGTCTTGTTCTTGACAAGCCCTCCAACCCTGTGCTAATCTGCTAACGCTCCAAAAAACACGCAAGGGAAAAAGACTGAAATGTTAGAACTTAATAAGTGGTTCTTTGTCTTGCTCTTGAATTTCCTTGTGCTCATCTATGTCCTCAACATCATCCTCTTCAAGCCTCTCCTGAGGCTCTTCACTGAAAGGGATGATTCTGTAAAGGGTGCGCTGAATGCAGCGAAAGAGATGGTCAAGAAAAAAGAAGACGCTATTGCATTGATGAACCGCGAACTCCATGATGCCCAGACACGTGCAAAGGGTGTTCACGAGGGCATGAGGAAAGAGGGGCTTGACAAGCAGAAGGAGATCATGGAGGACGCCAACAGGCAGGCATCTGAAGTCATCGAGAAGGCAAGGATCGAGCTGAAGACTGAATCCTCAAATGCGCGCCAGAAACTCCGTTCTGACGTAGAAAAATTTTCGGATGAGATCGTGAAAAAGCTGGTGGGTGCATAAGAACAGTGATCGTTAATCAGCTATCAGCTATCAGGGAAAAGAGCGGGGAAAAGGCCTCATTGCCCATTGGCTATTGGTCGTTATTGCTTCTTTCATTCTGTATTTTTCATTTTGCGCTCATCACCCTTGCCTTTGGGGCAGAGGAGGCAGCTCATGGGGGGGAATGGAAGGAGTGGCTCTGGAAGATACTCAATTTTGCGATCCTTGTGGGTATCCTTGTCTGGTTCGCAAAGAAGCCCCTTATTGAGTTCCTTAAAAAGAGAACAGAACTGATCGAAAAGACCTTGCAGGAGGCAAAGCAGGCACGAGAGCTTGCCGAGAAGGCCCTTGCAGAGGTCGAGGAACGGCTGAAGCTCAAGGACAGGGAGATAGAGGAGATCATTGCTCACGCACAGCAGTCAGCCAGAACAGAGAAGGACCTCCTCGTCCAGCAGGGCGAGCAGATGAAGGAGAAGATCCTTGAGCAGGCGAAGAACAATATTGACTATGAGGTCAGACTTGCCAAGGACTCAATTAAAGCAGAGGCAGTAGAGATAGCCTTGGAGCTTGCAGAGAAAAAATTAAAAGAAAAGCTTACCAGAGAGGAGCAGATCAGACTTATCGAAGAATCCCTTGCTAAGATGGGGACGAAGAATTGATGCGGCCACAAGCAACAAAACAATTTGCAAAGATGTTTTTCAATGCCGTGGGCCTGGAGGCTGTGCCTGGTGCACTGGGAGAACTTTCCTCACTCCAGGGGCTCATGGAGAAAAGCAGGGAATTCAGGGGTCTTCTCGAGAATCCCCGCTTTGCCCGTGAAGAGAGGGAGAAGGTGATGACACAAGTATCACGCACTATTGGACTCTCTGCCAATACGGTTAAATTCATACTCTACCTTGCTGAGCAATCTGCCATTGCTGCGCTCCCCGATCTTATCCGTAGAGTAAACGCAATGTACCTGGAACGGAAGAAGAAGGCAAGGGCAGTTGTGGTGACCCCAGTGGATACGCAGAAGGAATATGATGAAACACTGAAGTCTTCCCTGAAGCAGATAACCGGTCGTGACGTGGATATTCAATATGTGGTGGATCCCTCCCTCCTGGGCGGCGTCCTGGTAAAGGTGGGTAGTTCCATGTATGACAGCAGCATAAAGGGCCAGTTGAGGCTTTTACGAGATGATCTTATAAAGAGGTGATGCTATGGAGATTAATGTTGCAGAAATCAGTGAACTGTTACGGAAACAGATAACCGACTTTGAGAAAAAAGTGGATGTAAGTGAGATAGGAACGGTTATCTCCGTCGGAGACGGCATTGCCAGGGTCTACGGCCTCGAAAAATGCATGGCATCTGAACTCCTGGAATTCCCCAATAACATATATGGCATGGCCCTGAATCTTGAAGAGGACATGGTTGGAGCTGTTCTCTTTGGGGAAGACGCGCTTATTCATGAGGGTGACATTGTCAAACGTACCGGCAGGATTATGTCGGTTCCGGTGGGCGAGGCCATGAGGGGGAGGGTTGTGAATGCTATCGGACAGCCCATTGACGGAAAGGGTCCTATCAATACCAAGGATACGAGGATTGTTGATGTGGTTGCTCCGGGTATTGTTGACCGGCAGCCGGTGAGGGAGCCCCTCCAGACC
>DASPUA010000094.1:0-5890 GCA_035623135.1 Thermodesulfovibrionales bacterium
TTCCCCACTGCTGCCTCCCGTAGGAGTCTGGACCGTGTCTCAGTTCCAGTGTGGCCGTCCAACCTCTCAGCCCGGCTACCCGTCTTCGGCTTGGTAGGCCTTTACCCCACCAACTACCTGATAGGCCGCAGGCCCATCCCTCAGCGGATCGCTCCTTTTCCCCCATACGTCTCCGTACGTGGTCTTATGGGGTATTAGCCCGCCTTTCGGCGGGTTGCCCCCCTCTCAAGGGTAGGTTACCTACGTGTTACTCACCCGTCCGCCACTAAGTACACCACTGTATTGCTACACCAATGTACTCCGTCCGACTTGCATGTGTTAGGCACGCCGCCAGCGTTCGTTCTGAGCCAGGATCAAACTCTCATTTGATACTGGATTAAACTCGAAATTAACGTGGCCTACTTTATTAGTTTTCAAAGAACACCCTACAGTATCCGGGGTTTTGAGCCCTCTGAGGCTTCTACCTAAGTGGGTATCCGACAGGTGCTTAGGTTTCCCCTCTGCCATATGCTTTAGGGCATACATCACCGCGTCCTGTACACAGACTCCCTTTTCTTATGCTGTTCCCTCAGCTCGCCTTAACCCCGAGGTACTGCAGAGAAAAAAAGAACCTCTACAAACAAGTTCTTCCTTACTTTTGAACTCATTTGATCTGCTCAGCTACTGCCTCTCTATTTAGAATAACATTTTTCTGAATATAGTCAATAGAAAAATATTGGTGGTTATGAGATAATAAGTCTATATAACCATCAATAAACATAAATTTTTTCTATTATCTATGATTATCGCCAGTTTATATAATATAACTCTTATTATTTCTAGCCTTGACGCATATAATATGCTCTGTTATTATGAGTCATGCTTATGGAAAAAATTCATAATGTTCCTCAGAATCCAGGAGTTTATCTGCTCAAAGACCAAAAAGAAAGAGTGATTTACGTTGGGAAAGCAAAAAAACTCAAAAACCGTCTGAAATCGTACTTCCACAACATTCCAAATCTTGATTTGAGAAAACAGTCCATGGTAAGGCTCGTCACAGACTTCAGTTACATTATAACCAAAAACGAACTCGAGGCGCTCATACTTGAAGCTACCCTCATTAAGCAGTATAAACCTAGGTTTAATGTAGTTCTCAGAGACGACAAAAATTATCCCTATCTGAAACTGACCATAAAAGAAACGTGGCCCAAGCTAGAAGTGGTGAGGAAAATAGTGAAAGACGGCTCCCTTTATTTTGGACCTTATGTCCCGGCCCAGGGCATGTGGGACATTCTCGCCTTTACAAGGAGGAATTTTCCAGTAAGGATATGTAATTACAGTCTGGAAAAACCGATGAGGCCCTGTATCCAGTATCAGATAGGCAGATGTCCTGCTCCATGCGCAGGCAAAGTGAGCAGGAATGATTATATGAAGACAGTGGATGAGCTGAAACTCTTTCTAAAAGGAGAAAGGGGGGAACTGCTCGGTAAACTTGAAGAGAAGATGGCGACACTTTCGCACAATCTTAAGTTTGAAGAAGCTGCGAGGATAAGGGATAGAATCAAAAACATAACACGTGCATGGGAATCTCAGAGGGTTGTGGCACCCGAGCTTGGAGACATGGATATAATAGGCTATTATTCCGGTTCAGTGGACGTGGTGTTTAATGTCTTCTTTATCAGGAATGGAATACTCACCGGGACGAAAGACTTCTATGTAAGGGACGCGGGCAACTCACCAACGGAAGAGGTCTTTGGCAGTTTTATAGGGCTTTTTTATGCAAAGGAAGTAATACCCCCCAGAGAGATCATTGTGGGGAACAGGCCCAATGAACTGAGGAACCTCAAGACATGGTTAAGAAAAAAAAGAGGGAAGGAAGTAAAAATAACGGTACCTAGCGAGGGCAAAAGACAGGAACTCTTACGAATGGCGGATGAGAATGCCGAACAACTCTATAAGAGCAGAAAGAGTACAGCACCGGATGAATCGCTGGAAGCGGTTCGCCATCGTCTTAAATTGCCCTCATCGCCCCACAGCATCGGTGCATTCGATGTCTCAACAATCGCAGGAAGCGAATCTGTAGGCGCCTTCATTTACTGGTCGGAAGGAGAATTTAAGAAAAACCTTTATAGGCATCTCAGAATCAAAGGCGTATCAGGAATAGACGATTACTCAATGATGAACGAGACTATTACAAGAACGCTGAAGAACCTTGAAGACAGGGTGCCCGACCTCATCGTAATTGATGGAGGGAAAGGACACCTTGAAATTGCAAAAGGGGTGATAAGAACAGCAGGAATAATCCGGCATAACGGCAACCCGCCTATGCTCATCGCTATTGCGAAAGATCCTGACAGGGCATTCACTGTTTCATCTGACATCATAAATCTCGAAGATAGAAGCAGGGAGTCACTCCTCCTTAAGAAGATCCGTGACGAAGTGCATCGTTTCGCGCTCAGTTACCACAAAAAGGTTCGCGGAACTAAACTTATGGAATCGCCTCTCGAAAAAATCTACGGTATCGGAAGGAAACGGAGACTTGAACTTTTGCGCCTTTTTGGTAGTATAGATGCTATCAGGAATGCTCCTGTGGAAGAGATCGCAAAACTGAAAGGGTTTAATAAAGCAGTTGCTCAAAATCTTTTGAATGAACTAAGGAGGCAATAATGTTAACAATCTTTTTATGGGTTTTAATCCTCTTATTTCCTGTCTGCTCCAATGCAGCGTATAAAATCTATCTCAAGAATGGCTCAGTAATCCCCGGGGTAAGCTCATATGAGAAGACTGACGGAGATGTAAATATCTTTTTTGGAGGAGGTTCAATGGGAATTCCCTCAAAAGACATCCTTAAGATAGAAGAGACTGAAGCTCCTGAAATGGACTTCCGCATGAAACAAGTGCCCGAAGGAAGCGAAGTAACTCCTTCGCCCCCGCCCCCCCCGATGGAGACTGTTGATAAAAGTCCCCAAGTGAATTCCCTGAAGGCGCAGCTTGAGAGTGTTGATGCGGAAATAAAAGACACAGAGACTGAGGAGGCCACTCTCGTTCAACGGATCAACGATCGAAAGAACGTTCGATTGACCTACAATACTCTCCAACTGAAACAATTGGAGAGTGATCTCGCGCCACTCAGGCAGCAGCTCTCTGATGTTCAGATGAAAAAAGGAGCACTTCTTCAGAAGAAGGCGGACCTTGAAGCCCAACTTGAGGCACTCCAATAGCGGGATTGATGGACCACGCATCCTATGACCATTTACATATCAGGCTCTTTGGCGTATGACAGGATCATGGACTTTCCAGGGAAGTTTTCTGATCACATTCTCCCAGATAAAATCCACATTCTCAATATATGTTTCACCGTTAACGGGATGGTGGAAAAGTTCGGAGGTACTGCGGGAAATATCGCATACTCACTCAGCCTCCTGCGTGAGAAACCTGTCATCCTTGCGACCATAGGCAAAGACTATCAAGGATATTTTGACTGGCTCGAAAACAATTCTCTCCCTTTGGAGGGAATAAAAATTATCAGCGAAGAGCTCACTGCAGGAGCGTACATCACTACAGATAAAGCCGACAACCAGATTACGGGATTCAACCCGGGAGCCATGAAATATCCTTCAGGCTACGCATTCAAGGACCCTAACTCTGGGAATTGCCTATCCCTTATCGCACCTGGCAACCTTAAGGACATGGCCGAATATGCATATGTCTACAGAAACAAAGGGATACCGTATATTTGTGATCCAGGACAGTCACTTACAGCATGGGACAATAAAGACCTTACAGAGTGGATTTGTGGTTCAATGATATTGATCTCCAACGACTACGAGCTCGAAATGATTATGAAGATGACCGGAATGGACAAAAAGGGGTTATTAAGAGCAACAAAGGCTATCATTACCACGCTCGGAGAAAAGGGCTCTCTTGTAACCACCCGCACCTCTGACCACCGTATCCCTCCTGCAGAAACGGATAAAGTAATGGATCCCACAGGAGCAGGTGATGCATACCGTGCAGGGCTCATAAAAGGGCTCGTTATGGGTAAGGACATCGTCGCTGCAGCAAAGATGGGCTCTGTCGCTGCGGTATATGCCATTGAGGTTTACGGAACCCAGGAACATCATTATTCGTTTGAAGACTTCGTGGAAAGATACAAGGACAATTTCGGAGAAATGTAAAAGCAGACAAATCTGCACTCTCGATTGCTTCATTCCGCACGCATTGATGATAAATGAACAAGCTATAAGGGCCTATCTTCTAAAGCAATTCAGGGATGCACTTCATGTTGATATCAGGAAACTCGGATCAGGGGTACAGGGTTCAGGCTTTCTTGTTGAGTTGAGGACTAATGAGGGTGTTACTTCGTATGTGGTAAAATCCCTCGTATCCGAAGGCTTTAGCCATGACTACCCTTCTGACAGGGCAGCCGTATTTCTTCTGGACTTTGATGAATTCAACAACATGCCAAGACACGTCAAGGCGATAGATGTGCTTGCAGAAATGGAAGACGGTTCGGTCAGGTCCATCGGAGGTGGAAAAGAGTATTACCTTTTGATGGAGAAAGGGGAAGGCAGGCATTATTTCCATGACCTGTCTGAATTTAGTCGCAAAAACAGACTCAAAGATTTGGACGTGAGGAAAATAACTGCCATGACATCGTATCTTGTGAATCTTCATAGTGTGAAGAAGGATTCGAAAACCCTTTACTGGAGAAAACTACGGGACACCGTAGGTCACGGTGAGTGCCTCATGGGTATGCTTGACCTCTACCCCGAAGGGACTCTGCCTTATAAAGAGATGACCACTATCATCAAGAAATCGGTTGACTGGAATTACAGGCTGAAGCCCTTGTTCAGGAGACTTTCGCAGATACACGGCGATTTTCACCCCGGCAATATCTGGTTCAAAGACGAAACAGATTTTATTCTCCTCGACAGGAGTCGCGGACCATGGGGAGAGCCGGCTGACGATGTGACTGCATTGACCGTGAACTATATTTTCTTCTCAATAAAACATCATGACACAGTAAAAGGTGCTTATCTTGAGGGACTCAAGCTATTCTTCGAGGATTATGTGAAACAGTCTGGTGACAAAGAAGTATATTCCGTAGTGCAACTCTTTTACGCCTTCAGAGGTGTTGTGGTTGCAAACCCCGTCTTTTATCCTCAACTCACCAACAAGAAGAGAAAGATAATATTTAGGTTTATTCATAATGTTCTCGATTCAGAAAAGTTTGAGCCGGAAAAGGTGAATGAATATTTGAAGTAAGGCGCAGAAGAGGAATGATTAATAGAAGAAGACAGAAAAAATATGTTTTGTTCTTTTTATAAGGGGGCGGATAAACCGCCCACTCGAATGAGTATTAAAGTTTGAAAGGATTCATGAAAAGGATGATAAGCACCACGACAAGGGCATAGATAGCAAGAGACTCAATCATCGCAAGACCGATGATGAGCGTTGTCGTGATTTTTCCGGATACGCCCGGATTCCTTGCAACACCCTCGCATGCCTTGCTCAGACCGATACCCTGACCAATGCCTGTTCCGAGGGCAGCAAGGCCGATGGCAAGGCCACAGCCTAACGCCGCAAGGGCATAATAATATATCTTTCCGGATGATGCGGAAGCGGGAGCAGCTGCCTCTTCAGCAAGTGCCAGGGGAGCACATACCCAGAGCAGAGCCAGGGCAAGCGTCATTACCGCCACTATTTTTTTCATCGAAATTCCCTCCTTTCTTCAGATATTTGTTCAATGAGCCTCTTCAACAGACCCAGCGAGGTAAAGAGAAGTTAAAAGAACAAACACAAATGCCTGTATTAAACTCACCAGGACACCCAGGCCAAGGATGGCCACGGGAACGATGAACGGGACAAGAAGTCCCAGGGCAAAGAGCAGCATATGTTTCGCAATCAT